>NZ_LNCE01000006.1:0-91778 GCF_001445815.1 Janthinobacterium sp. Ant5-2-1
CTCGAACAGGTTTTAGCGGTACAGAAGGGGGAATATCAATTGAAAAAAGTAGATATGTCATATATCTACTTTTAGTCGTTGAACTTGTTTACTTGCTTACAACAGAAACATTTCTGCGTGGGAGATACTTTTCATAGAAAATCGCCATCATGATTCCCAATAACAGTCCTCCAGCAAGCCCTGCCAAAGCAATCATCAAACGTTTTGGTCCAGAATTCTTATCCGCTGGAATGGCTTTATCCAGTTGCTGAATGGTCGAGGTATCCTTGGCTTCGTCAATTTTGGCCATTTCAAATTGTTTCGCCAGCAATTCGAATACTGTTTCGTAATACTTAACGTCTCTTAATTTACGTACATATTCCAAGCCCACTTCCGGAATGTTGCCCGTCGAAGTAAGCAAGCCACCGTCCTTCCCATCCTGCTTAGCCTGTAATTTCTCAAGCTGGCCTCTCAGGGATCTCAACTCCTCGTTGACACGCACCAGCGCCGGATTCTGGCCTGTAGCAAAAGTCCGCATGGAGGCCGCCTCAACTTCTTTCGAGGCAATGACGCCTTTCAGTTGGGCCATGCTGGCGATAATACCCTGCACCTGTCCACTTAATTGCAGCATGCCGGTATTTTCCTGCGTCTTGCGCAAGGCCAACTCCGCATTGGCCAATTCCTCTTTTGCCAATTTAAGCTGCTTCTCGAAAAACAATCTCCGTTGAGATGCTTCGGTAATGGCAAACGTCTTGGTCAACACCATTAACTCATCAACATGTGCGTTAGCAATGTCAGCGGCAACCTTGGGATCCTTGTCATCCACTTCAATCGAAATCATGCCATCTTTACCACTGGTGATCCGGCGTTTCTTCTCAAACGCTTTTCTTGTGTCCTGCATTGAATCTTGTTTGTAACGCTCTTCCAGCTTATACCGCGCGATGATGTTATCTGCGACGGTACGGCTTTGCAGCATCCCGACATACAGGTCGTTGGGATTTTTCAGGCCAGCCAGACTGCCGGCAGCCCCGGCCAAGCCACCGAGTTGCCCCATCAGTGCAGACACACTCGAACTTTGCTGCTGTGGTGGAAGTAATGTGGCTTTCGAAGAATAAGTCGGGGGTAACAACAGACTGGTTGCCAGCGCAGCGATCGCAACGACGCTGAACACACCCAATATCATTTTCTTTCGACGCATTACTATAGAGATATATTCTTGAATATTCACACCGTCGTCGATATCTTTTGTGGCAGTAGGGATGGACATTGTTTTCTTTTTTCTATTGAAAGAAATTCTTAAAAATAAGCTGAATATTTTTCTCGCCATGCATTGACTCTCGCGATGCATGGCTGTGCGCGACGGGCATCTCCGCAACGTGTTCGACCGCCCACAACGGGCGATGATCGGAGCGGGATGGCCGTGAATAAACCATTAATCCTTCAGCACCTTCAGTCCTGCAGCACCCAGGCCGAATTGATAGAAGATCGCCGTCCATTCTTTCAGATTCTGTACAAAGGAATTACGGTCAATTTTTTCCGGTATCACAATCGCATCGCCAGGGTTGATTGCGGTACTGCCGACACTGGCGAACAATCCGCTATTACGTCCACTGCGTGCCGTTCCGTCCGCACGGATCACGTACATTTCCGATTTATCCGCATTGGCAGTCAAACCACCGGCCTGCTCCAGATAGTCTGCGGCCGTACGCTGAGGACGATAAACAAAGGCGTTTTGTTGAAATACAGAACCCAGTACATCGACCGTACCTGGGCGGCGCGGAATATAGATGCTATCGCCATTCTGCAGGGGAACGTCGGGCAGATTTTTCACTTCCGTCTCCAGACCGGGCAGATCGAGAACAATACGTCCTTCCGCCTTGACCGAACGCATCCGCTGCACGATACGACGCTGCTGTTCCACTTCGGCGGCCGTTTTCGCCGCATTTTCCTTATCTGTCGTCGCCGCCATTTTCTGGGTCGCGTTCGACTCCATATCACGCTCGAAGCGGTCTGCCACTTCATTGAGTTTCGCTTGCTGATTGCGGCGTACCGATTCGCGGTTTAATTGCAGTGCATACAGATAGCCATTCTCATTGGCGCCGCCCACGCGCACGATGAATTCGCGCAGAGTTTCACCTTTTTTCAGCAGGAAAATACCGCTTTTTCTGGCCTCACCAGCGATCCGCACGTATTCACTCTGAACCTGTGCCTCAACGGGTACCGCGCCTGGAGAGAATACACGCAAGATATCGGTGGGATTGACGACAACATTGGCCAGTTGCGCATTGTTCAGCGTTTTATCCGCGATCAAATCCGCCACTGCGGTGTACTGATTATCGACATTCTTCTCAACGACGACTTGCTTGGTTTCCGCGGCTGAATCAAAGCCACCGGCCCATGAAAGGACCTCGGACAGGTTGGACTTGCCCTTCAATTCAAAGATACCCGCTTGCTTCACATTACCAGTAAGCGCGACCAATGGTCCTACTTCCGGAATATAGATGACATCGCCATCTTGCAAGGTTACGTCACGAGTCTTATCCCCCTTGGCCACGATATCGTATAAGTCAAAGGTGCTGACCGTTTGCGAACCGCGCTTCAGTTGGATATTACGCATGCTACCGGTGCTGTCCGGACCACCCGAGGTAAACAAGGCATTCAGCAGGGTACTCATCGCGCTCAAGGTATAGGTACCTGGACGAACCGCATGACCCACCACATACACTTGCACTGCGCGCGTCTGAGCGATACTGGCCGTCAGGTCGAAATTTGTGAAAAGCTTGCCGACAGCCTTTTTCAGATAGCCTTGCAAATCCTTGTATTTGACGCCGGAAACCTTGACTGACCCCACTCGCGGGATATAGACAGCACCACCGCGGTCCACCGTTGCATTGACATCGATGTCGACCATCCCCCAGCCGCGGATCTGCAATTCGTCGCCTGTGCCGATCACATATTCCTGATTGACCTGTACGCTATCGAATGGCGCAAACGTCGATGGCACGTCACTAAACAGATCCTTGCCAAACACAGACAACTTTTGTCCCGTTACCCCTTCCGCATAGGACTCGAACGCGCCAACTTCCGCAGCGACCCGCTTGGCCGGACGGCTGGTGGGTGGCGTCGGTGCCTGACGTTGCT
This sequence comes from Janthinobacterium sp. Ant5-2-1, assembly GCF_001445815.1. NCBI lineage: Bacteria > Pseudomonadati > Pseudomonadota > Betaproteobacteria > Burkholderiales > Oxalobacteraceae > Janthinobacterium > Janthinobacterium sp. Ant5-2-1. The sequence goes on from NZ_LNCE01000006.1 coordinate 3,121, forward strand.
CGCCATTGCGACTATTGCGGATGGATGGCAAGCCGAGTCTTGTCTCGGAAGCTGGCTGTCGCATCGCATCGCCCGCGGCCAAGGCTTGATTGCCATCGCTGCCTGGCGTTGCAACCTCCTGTGCTCCAGCAAAGGAGGTACTCATTCCCAGCAGGCAAGCCGAAACAATCAGTTGCTTCACATAAGACTGAGGGGTAAGAAATTGCTTTTTCATGTGTATCTTTATCTGAATAAATGATGTTTGAGAAATAAACGGCGCTGCATGGGTGCTTAGTATTTGGTCTGCCAAGTCACGCTAATTTCCTTCGGCCCCGGAGTGATCGACAGGCCCGATTTACTCTGATCACGCTGAGCGTGCCAGAGCCAGCTCCCCATCGCATAACCGAGAATACCGCCAGCAACCGTATCGGAAACCCAGTGCTTACGGCCAAACACTCTGCCTGCCGAGCCAACTGCCGCAACGCTGTATAACCATGGCGCGTCGTATTCTTTGGCAAATGGAGTTACCGCAGCGAAAACAATCGCCGAATGGCCAGAAGGGAAAGATGCGTCCGATCGAGATTTGCCGTCTCCAACACTGGACCATGGACCGCGATCTTCCTCAGGACGAGCACGCCCGAATGCATATTTCCCTGCCACAGCCAAGCCAGTTGCCGCCGCGACCGATTGCAAGGAAATCAGGCCCGTATTCTGCATGCGGTCATCCCCCAGTGCAAAAGCGGCACCGGCGGCCCCCACCAGAGCGAAAGGCATGGCCTTGCCCAATTTGTCCCAATTCCGGAACGAGGCGGAATCCTGATGTTTCTTGACGAAGCGATCAACCGGCTTGTCGCTCAGTGCCGAAGCCACCACGACACCACCGATAAGAGCGGTAGCCTTGACCCATTCGGCCGGCTCTGGCAAGGCAGACGAGGATTGCTCCAGCCGCGCCCGCATTGCCGGCCATGGACTGACAAACGGCCGGTCCGGTGGATTCACGGCGGGTAAGTTCCGCTCGTCAGGACGCTCGGCAAAATTGCCCAGGCCATCATAGCTGTGCATGTCGGCACGGGGACGTTCCAACATATCGTACAGGTCGCCAGGCGAACCCACCATTTGGCCCACATCGCGCGTCCATGGCGAAATCGCGAATCCGGCTGTCGATTGCGTGTCCATCGGCAACATACTGTTGAGCGGGACGGACAAAAAGACACCACGGTCCTGATACGGTTTGGCAGGCGTACCCGGGGTGGTGATATCGTTGCCATTCGTATGGGTATACCAGGCGCCCACTTCGATGCCGGATTGAAAGCGGCGCTTGAATTCCATGCGAACTCCCGTGTCCTTTGCCAGGAAGCGGCCAGCGCGGGCTGTCACCGTAATATCATGCGGCAAGCGATAATGCAGGGAACCAATCGCAGTGACCGTTTTATAGTCGCGTGAATCCAGCAGTCCTTTGAAACCGCGCTGTTGCAAGGCATCAACGGCCAAATCGGCCGCCCAGCGGCTGTCCTTCGGCAAGTAGAGCACCTGACCGCCCACACCCCGGAACATATCCTCGTACAGCCCGGCCGACATGCGCGTATATACGCGCTCGGCCGGATTATCATACTTATTCAGCAGGATGCGGCTGAGAGAGAAACGGCCGCCGCGCAGGTATTCGGCCACATCGCTGCGCACATGCGGCAAGCTGCTGTTGGACGGTTGCTTTACACCCGAGACTGTTTCCAGCAATTGCAGGCTGGCAGCACCATTCAGGTACAGCCCGTCACCGAGTCGGCGATCATAATTGGCGACGGCGGAAATCGAATAGCGGAAGGCACCGCTAGGATCATTGAAGAAGAAACCGACTTTCGGAGCAACCTTGAAACGGTTGGCTTCACGATCCACCGATTTCACCTGGATCACATCGCCATCGACACCCACGCCTACCGCCAGCTTACCGTCGCTCTTGACGGCATTGGCAGCTTTCACCACGGCAGGAACAGGTTCCGCAACCACGGTGTCGGCAGGCACCGCTGTCATGGCTGCATTGGCGGGCATTACCGTAGCGACAACAGGCTGGGCTGGCACAGGGACGGCACCGGCTTTGGCTGACGCTGGCTGATCCAGGAACTCCTGCAACCAGCCTTGCTGCTCATCACGAATGACGTCGCGCTTTTCCGGATAACGCAGCAAGACCCCCTCAAGGAATGCCTTACGATCAATCTTGCCAGTCAAATAGTCGTTCAGCTTGGGCAGATCAAAAAACTCATACGTGGCGATCGGCTGATCCAGCTTGGTATAGGTAATGCGAATGGTCGTTACATCTTTCGGCATGAAAGCCAGCGCCGTGCGCGTCGCCCGGCCAACAGCCCGTCCCATATTTGAGATTCGGCTATTCGTCAAACTCAGACTGAGGGTATTTCCTTCCTGCCCTACGCGAACATTCTTATAGTCCTGTTTCACGAGTGCTTTCACCAGATCGGCACCATAGCCAGCATCGCGATGCCACTCTTCCTTGGTTGGCAAGGGTGGAGGATTCTTGTCGTCCACAAAATACGCGGGTTCGTAGACTTTAGGTATGAACTCGCGTTCGCCAAACGGGATGCTGATAAAGGCATTGACACTGAACTGCTCACGATTGCGGGCCGCCTGCAGGGCAAGCCAGCCCCAGCGATATTCCAGACCGACAGACGCGCCCTTGCGGCGCTTTCCTGCCTGAGTACGATCTGCGGCAAAATCACGCTGATAGTTGGTGGTATCGTACTCGGCCACCACAGACCAGCGTGGCAAACTGGCCGGCGTCCAGCGCGCGCCAGCAAATACGCCGTCCGGACGCCGATGGGCGTAACCCAGGCTCGCTTCAATATTTTTATTGGCGCCGAAGGTCTTGGTCGCCACGAGATACTGTCCTTTGAACAGTTCGGTACCAAAAAGATCGGTCATACCTACAGCCACCGAAGGAATCCAGGCCGTTTCCGACCAAAGACGCAATTTGCTGTCGACCACTTTATCTTTGTATCGACCATATTCGCTGCCATACTCTCCCGGCACGCCACTAAATCCGGGTATGCCGGTAATCGACACGTAGCGCCCCGTCATTTGCAGGAAAGGCAGAATATTCGCCGTGGCCCATAACTGGCCATACGGGCTGTCGTAGCTATAGCCGACGCTGAAGGTGCCGTCCGTTTCCACCACTGCGCTGGGCATATTGATATAGCCGGATTGACCACCATGATTCGGCGTGGCGGCAATCGCCGAAGGCGCGCCAAGCACCAGACAGCCACACCAGGTATATTTAATTGATTTTCTGAGTACGCTTAACAAATCCGGCTACCTAAAATATCCTGCACCTGGAATTCCTGACAATGTGTTCAGAAAATCAATGAGCTTGGGGAAACGTGAATAAAACGAAAAAAGGCCAACCGACGGGCATCTTGCAATGCCGCGCATCAGTTCGCCACTAAAACTGGGCACTCCCGGGCAATTGATCGTTGCTTAATCATGCCTCAGGAATGTATGTCGCAGAATTTTAACACTGTTTTCTTGTAGCAAATGCTTAACTTGTTTCCCTAACACCACAGTAGCCTATCCAGCATAGGCGCTAGATGGGAAAACCATGTCTTTTCCATATTTCAACTTACTTCAAACTGCCAAATACCTTGCCGATAATCTTGCTCCCATACCCAAGCGGATTGCTGCGGATGGCTTTTTCTTCCTCGCCGATCATCAGGTACAGGCCGTCAAGCGCACGGTCCGTGACGTAGCCTTCCACCGTCGATTGCTGCTGCGGCACGAGTCCCGTCTTGCCGATCTGGCTCATGGTGCTGTTGTATTTGCTGGCCAGGCCGGAACGGTCGGTGACGGATTTCACGATGGGCAGGAATTTGACGGCCAGGGGAGCAGAAGTCTTCTGGCGGAAGAAGTCCGTCACCGACGTGTCGCCACCGGACAGGATATTTTTCGCATCGCTCACGCTCATCGACTTGACCGCGTCGAGCAGCAAGGGCTTGGCCATGGGTACGGCCGACTCGGCGGCACGGTTCATCGACACCACCAGATCGTCCAACTGCTGGCCGCGGCCCGTCATTTTCAGCAAGGGCTTGGCTTGCTCCAGGATGCCGGGCAGCTTGATCTTGACCTTGTCGTTGTTCAGGAAACCATTCTCGATACCGAGTTTCGATACGGCGGCGGCGGAACCGGCTTCCAGCGCCGCTTTCAAGCCATTGCTGGCATCCTGGTTGCTGAGAGCATCCAGGGGACCGGCGGCGGCGCCAAACGACAGCAGCGCGAGCGCACACAAGATGGCGGCCGGACGGCCAGGGAAAGGGTTCAGGCGCATGGTTTTCCTTTTCTAAAGAATAGACAGACCACCTTCTGCTGGAACCTTAGCACATCAAAACTGCCAATACCGCAGCATTTTTTTGCGCCTGGGAAAAACAAGGGGGCCACAGATGGCGGAGGAAGGGGACTATACAGCACCTGCTGTTGTATTCGCGCACGCTAATGCGGGCAGTGCAGCTTAGAGCCTACGCCAGTAGATGAATACCGGGATAGGCTCAGCCTGCTATCGCCGCCAGCTGTTCACGCACCCGCGCCAGATCCGTCTCGCGCATGCGCGCCGCCGTCTGGCGCAAGGATTTCTCCGCGCCGGCCACGCCTGCCGCCACGGCCATCGACAGCCAGATATACGCCTGCTGCAAATCGAGCGGGCTGCCCTGGCCGCTGGCCGCCATCAAGCCCAGATTCATCTGCGCCCGCGCATGGCCCTGGCGCGCGGCCAGCGCGTACCAGTCCCAGGCGGCGGCATAGTCCTGCGGCACGTCCTGGCCATTGTCATGCCGCAGGCCCAGGGCAAACTGGGCCAGGCTGTGCCCCTGCGCGGCGGCGCGGCAGTAACAGGCGCAGGCCTGCTGGCTGTCGGGTGCCGGGCCATCGTCGCGGTCGTGCAAGACACCCTGCATGTATTGCGCCGGCGCGTAATCCTGATCCGCGGCGCGGCGGTACCATTCCAGCGCCAGCGACAGATCCTGCGGCACGCCCTGGCCATGTTCGTAACGCAGGCCCAGGTCGAACTGCGCCCGCACGTGCCCCTGGTCGGCCGCCTTGCGGTACCAGAAGATGGCTTCCTGTGCATCGGCGGGCATGCCCTGTCCGTGCTCATGCAACAGTCCCAGCTGATACTGCGCGGCGGGAAAGCCCTGCCCGGCCGCCTGGCGGTAGAACGCCTGCGCCTGCGTGTAATCGTGCGCGGCGTGTTCATGGTGCAGACCCAGGTTGTGCTGGGCCGCCGCGTGCCCCTGGCCGGCCGCCTTCACGTACCACTCAAGGGCCGCCTGTTTATCGCAGGGCACGCCCTGGCCATTGTCGTAGATCAGGCCCAGGTTGAACTGCGAGCTAGCGTGCCCCTGCTCGGCCGCGCGCCGGTACCAGGCGATTGCCTGCCGGCTGTCCTGCGGCAGCACGTCGCCATTTTCATAGCGCAGCGCCAGGTTGAACTGGGCCGGCGCATAGCCTTGCTCGGCCGCCTTGCGCATCCAGGCCGTCGCCTGCTGGCGGTCCTGGCGCACGCCCTGGCCATTGTCGTAGCGCAGGCCCAGGTTGAACTGCGCGCGCGCATAGCCCTGTTCGGCGGCCTTGCGGTACCAGGCGATGGCTTGCACGAAATCCTGCGGCACGCCCTTGCCATTGTCATACATCATGCCCAGATTATTCTGCGCGCCCGCGTCGCCCTGTTCGGCCGCGCGGCTGAACCACAGCATGGCTTGCCCGCTATCTTGCGCGAGTCCCTGGCCCTTGGCATACAGCCAGCCCAGGTTGTACTGCGCCGCCGCGTAGCCTTGCTCGGCCGCCTGCTGGTACCAATGCGCCGCTTGCGCAAAATCCTGTGGCACGCCCTGGCCCTTCTGGCACATCACGCCCAGGTTGTATTGCGCGTGCTCGAGCCCCTGCGCGGCAGCCAGGCCGTGCCAGTGCAGCGCCAGCGCATAGCTTTGTTCGATGCCCTGGCCATTGAAATACATGAAGCCCAGGCTGTGCTGGGCGTTCGCATTGCCCTTCTCGGCCAGTCCTTTCAGGCGCAGGTAATCAGCTGTGTAATGAGCAGCCGTGGAATGAGCAGCCGTGGAGCGGGGATCGGCAAGCGACACGGTCAAGCCTCGATGGCCAGCGTCTGGGACGGCGCGGGGGCGGCATTGGCGATCAGACGGTTCTGCTCCTGCAGCACGCCAATAAAGCTGCCCAGCGAAATGGGCCGATGGTACAGATAGCCTTGCATCGTGGTGCAACCCTTGTCCTGCAGATAGCGCGCTTGCCCTTCCGTCTCCACGCCTTCGGCGATCAGGTGCAGGCCCAGGCCGCGCGCGATCGAGATGATGGCCAGGATGACGGGATAGTGCCCGTGCTCGTCGTGGATTTCCTTCACAAACGACTGGTCGATCTTGATGGTGTGGATGGGGAAGCGGTGCAGGTACGAGAGCGAGGAATAGCCTGTGCCGAAATCGTCGATGGCGACCGACACGCCCAGCTGGCACAGCTTGTTCAACTGCTCGATCGCATACTGCGGATTGCGGATGCAGATGTTTTCCGTGATCTCCACTTCGATCTTTTCCGGCGCGATGCCGTAGCGCGTCAGCGCGCCGCGCATCTTCTCGAAAAAGTCGCCACGGTCCAGGTATTGCGGCGACAAATTGAGCGACAGGCGCACGGCTTCGCCGCCGGCCGCGTTCCACTGCACCAGGTCGCGGCACAGGGCGCCCAGCATCCAGTCCGAGATCGGCAGCATCAAGCCGTTTTCCTCGGCAAACGGCAGGAATTCACCGGCCGTCAGCAAGCCCCGCTGCGGGTGGTTCCAGCGCATCAGGCCTTCGGCGCCGACGATGCGGCCCGTCATCACGTCCACCTGCGGCTGGTAATACATCTCCAGCTGGTTCAGTTCCAGCGCCTTGCGCAAGCTTTGCTCGAGCGCGATCTTCTGGTGCGACACGTCGAGCATGGACTCGTGATAAAAACTGTGGCCATTCTTGCCCAGCGCCTTGACCTGGTACATGGCGATGTCGGCGTGGCGCAGCAGCTCGTCGATGGTCTCGCCGTCGCCCGGATAGATGGCGATGCCGATCGAGGCCGAGATATGCACCTGGTTGCCATCGAGGTCGAAGGGCTGGTGCAGGCATTCGAGGAACTTGTCGGCGATCAGGCGCGCATCCTGGCGGTCGCGCAATTCCGGCAGCACGATGGTGAATTCGTCGCCGCCCTGGCGCGCCAACGTATCGCCGCGGCGCAAACAATCCTTCAGGCGCAGCGCCACCTGCTGCAGCAACTCGTCGCCCTTCACGTGGCCCAGGGTATCGTTGACCAGCTTGAAGCGATCGAGGTCGATGAACATCACGGCCAGTTCCGTCAGCTTGCGCCGCGCCTGGATCACGGCCAGTCCCAGGCGGTCCTTGAACAGCATGCGGTTCGGCAGGTCCGTCAGGATGTCGTGGTAAGCCTGGTAAGAGATGACTTCCTCGGCGCGCTTGCGGTCGGTGATGTCGCGCGCCACGCCGTAGGTGCCGAAGTACTCCTGCTTTTTCGCTTCGTGATCGTGGCTGTGCATGCCGATCGAATTGAGCGGGATCGTCATCAAGGTGTTGTTGAAGGTGCGGTCGCTGCCAGTGCCGCTATGGCACTTCAGGCGCAATTCCACATTGCGCGAGGCGCGCTCGTCGAGGCGGCGCTCATTGAAGGCATAGCGCGCCCGCTCCTGGTCTTCATCGTGCACGAGGATGGAATAATGGCTGCCAATCAGCTCTTCGCGGCTAAAGCCCAGCAACTGGTGCACCCTGTCGTTGATGAAGGTGATGCGGCCTTCGTGGTTCAGCGTATAGATGATGTCGGGCGAGCTGTCGACCAGGTAGCGGTACATCTTTTCCGAGTTTTCCAGCTGCAGCGCGATGCGCTCGTTCTCCAGCGCCAGCTTGCGCTTTTGCAGCGCGTTCTCCACCGTCTTGAGCAGTTCTTCCCGGCTGTAGGGCTTGCGCAGATAATCGTAGGCGCCACGCTTCAGGGCGCCGATGGCCGCCTCGATGCCGACGTCGCCACTCATGACGATCACGTCGCCCTCGATGCCGCGCCGGTTGATGTGGTCCATGATTTCATGGCCGCTCATGTCGGGCAGGCGCAAGTCGAGCAGGATCAGGTCGAAGCGCAGCTTCGACAACTGCGCCAGCGCCTCGCTGCCGCAAGTGGCCGTGTGCAGCTGGTAGCCGCGGTCCTTCAGCAGTTCGTGGAGGGAGGCGAGCAGACGAGGCTCGTCGTCGACCAGCAGGATGCGCGGGCTGTTTTCCAGGTCAAACGGAATGGCGGAGGAGTTCATGGACGTTACGAGGACAAGGCGGTATTGCCGGGTGCGGGCAGCACGGCTGCAGCGCTCGTCGGCAAGGGAATGGGCAGTAAAATTTCAAACGAGGTGCCGGACTTGCTGCTGCGGCAGCCGATCACGCCATGCAGGCGCGTGACCAGGTCATGCACGATGGACAGGCCCAGGCCGTGATGCGCGCCTTCCTTGCTACTGCGCACAGGGGAAAACAGATTGGCCAGCACTTCCGGCGCCAGGCCCGCGCCATTGTCGCTGACGCACAGTTCAAGGTACAGGCGGCGGTCGCGGTTGACGTGGCCACGGTTCGCCACTTCGATGCGCCCGCCATCGGGCAAGGCTTCGACGGCGTTCTTCAGCAGGTTGAGCAGGATTTGCTTGAGCATGTCGGCATCGGCCTCCACCTCGCATGGCGCATCCTGCATGCGCGTGACGACCTCGATCTTCGGCGGCAGGAAGTCGGTGGCGCGGAACAGGCGCAGCACATCGTCGACGACGCGCGCGCAATCGGTCACGCCATTGGCCGCTGCCGGCTGCAGATCGGCCAGGCCGCCGATCAACTGGCCGACCCTGTCGATTTCCTCATTGAGAATCGCCATTTCGCCGGACACCGGTTCCTGCTTCTCCAGCTTGTGATCGAGCACGCTCAGGTAGTTCTTGATGATGGACAGTGGATTATTCACTTCATGCACGACGCGGCGCGACGCGGCGCGGTATTCCTCGGTCACGTGATCGAGCTGGCGCCGCGCCAGGCCGCGCGCGCTGATGGCCGTTTCCAGCGCCGTGGCGGCCTGGTTGGCATACGCGCGCAGGAAACCTTCGCGCTTCTGGCAAGCGGGAATCTGCCACGCCGCCACGCCGCCAATGAGCACACCGAGGCTGCGCTGGCCCGACGCCAAAGGCACGCAGACCAGGCTGTCCGTGCCAAGAATGCGGAACAGCTGCTCCTCGACGATGCCCAGCGCCGGCATGTCGCGTTTCAGGAACGCCAGCTGGGACTCGAGCGCGGAGGCGGCCAAGGGGCCGCCCTTGGCCAGCGGGATCGAGAAGCCGGCCAGGCGCTGCTGATGTTCGCCCGCCGCCACGCCGACGAGCGCATGGCCGGTGGCGTTTTGCAGCAGGATGACGGCGGTGTCGAAATCGAACAGGATGCGCGCCGAGCGCGTGATGGCTTCGAGCAGGCTGCTCTCGCCCTGCTGGCGGGCGAAGGTCTGACCCACTTCGGACACCAGCACCATGTTGCGCACTTCGTCGGACAGGCGCTGCTGCACCGGATCGGGGGCGGGCGGCGCATACGCGGGCGGCGTGGCGATATCGTCCGCGCCGGCCAGGTCGATGCCCAGGTGCTGCGCTGCCTGCTCCACCTGGCGCGCGACGCTACCGGCCAGGTCTTCCAGTGTCTTGACGTCCAGCGCGCACAGGCTTGCCGCCTGCGCGACGGACTCGGCTTCGTCCGCATCGTCGGCATGGCAGCACAGCAGGTGCGCCAGGCGCACGATGCGGATCAGGGGATGGCTCGCTTCCAGGCGCGCCAGCGGTTCATGGTGATACAGCACGCTGTCGGCCAGGAAGGAATCGAGGTGCCAGCGCTCGATCAGCCAGGCGCCCGCTTCGGCATGCGTGATCTGCAAGGTGCGCTGCTCCACCGCGCACAGGGCGGCATCGTCGCGCGCCGTGAAATTGAAGGCGTATTCCTTCGGCGCCGTGGCCAGCAAGGCCAGGCGGCCCACGTTGTGCAGCAAGCCTGCCAGATACGCTTCCTCGGCGTGCGGATAGCCCATGGCCTTGGCCAGCGCGCGCGCCATGACGGCGGCCGACAGCGAACTTTTCCAGAAGGCGCGCAAATCCGTGCTGCCGGAATGGGGGAAGCTGTTGAAGGTCTGGAACACGGATTCGCTGATAACCAGGGTCTTGATCATGTCCGTGCCCAGCGAGACGAGCGATTGCTCCAGGCTGACCACCTTGCTCTGGCGATGGTAAGCCGAGCTGTTGGCCACGCCGAGTATCTTGCTGGTCATGCCCGCATCCTTGGCGATCAGGGCGGCCAGCTCCGGCATGCCGGCGTCGTCCGCCTGCAGGTGGGCGATCAGCTTGAGGAGGATCTGCGGCATGGCCGGCAGGCGGGCAATCAGCAGGCGATTGCGAATATCTTGATCAGATTGATGCATCGTATCAGGCATTGCCGGTTCGAAAAGGATGAGCGCTCAGCAGCGAAGCGCGGCCACGTTCAGAGGAATCCTCCACTCCTTTGAGCAAAAAATGTGTTGCCTGAGAGGATGCCGGGAAAGCAGTCATCTTATCATAAGCGCCGGATATTACTTGCAATATAGAAAATTAAGTTGAAATAAATCCAGCGTTCTACAGTGGAAACTTATGCCTTGAAGGAACCCAGCAAACGGTGGCGGAAGCGCCGCGATATCAGCCACAGCGCCAGCGCCAGGCCCGTAAACGCCAGCTGGCCCGAGGCCAGCCACAGCACGGAACCGGACAGCAGCGGCGAGATCACGCCGGCCACCACGGCGCCCAGCAAGGTGCTGGCAAACGACTGGCACGAGGCCACCGTGCCGCGGATATGCGGGAACAGGTCGAGCGCCAGCAGGGTCGCGCCCGGCCCCACCAGCGACATGCCGAAGGTGTAGAAGAACAGGGGCAGCACCGACCAGGGCAACGATGGCGGCAGGAACTGGTGATACACGACATTGACGCTGGCGGCGCACAGCAGGAAGGCGAAGCCGATGCCGATCTGGCGCGCGAACGTGACCTTGCCCGCGATGCGGTTGGCCGCCGCGGCGCCCATGAAGATGCCGCTCACGCAGGGAATGAACAGCCAGGCGAATTGCGATGGCCCCAGGCCCAGCTGCTTGGGCAGCATTTCCGGCGCGGCCGTGATGAACAGGAACAGGCCCGCAAAATTGAGGGCGACGATGCCCGCCTTGATGTGGAACAGGGGCGAACGCAGGATCTGGCCATAGCTCGACGCGAGGAAACGGGGATTGAACGGCTGGCGCTTGGCCAAAGGCAGGGTTTCGGGCAGGCGCCAGTAGCAGAACGCCAGCAACACCACCGTGTAAAAGGCAAGGAACAGGAAGATCGAGCGCCAGTCGAACCAGATGACGATCCAGCCGCCGAGAATCGGCGCCACGGCCGGAGCGATGGAAAAGATCATCGTCACCAGCGACAGCAGCCGCGCCGCCGCCGCATCGGCATACAGGTCGCGGATGATGGCGCGGCTGATCACCACGCCGGCGCCGGCCGAGACGCCCTGCATGATGCGGAAGAACCACAGATAGTGCACCGTGTGCGCCGAAGCGCAACCGAGCGAGCCGATGGCAAACATCAGCAGGGACACGAGGATGACATTGCGCCGGCCGAAAGTATCCGAAATCGCGCCATGCCACAGCACCATGCCGGCAAAGGCCAGCATGTAGAACGTCAGCGACTGCTGCACTTCCAGCGGCGAGGCCTGCAGCGAACCCTGGATCGCGCCAAACGCGGGCAGATACGTGTCGATCGACAAAGGGCCCAGCATCGACAGCCCGGCCAGCATCATCGCCAGCGCACCGCGGCTCAGCGGCGCCATGTGGCTCGGCGTGGGAGGCGGAACGGGAGTAACCGGGTCGGGCGGCACGTCGGCCGGAGGAGTGGGAAACATGGCGGATCCAAAGTGGCGCGCGGACCTGCATTGGTCCGCGCGGGGTTACTGCGGGTGTATTACTTACGGTGAACGCTTACTGCTGTGGCTTGGGCTTGGCTTCTTCGCGGCGGTTATAGCCTGCGACCATATCGAAGCGGAACAGACGGCATTCCAGCGCGCCGTTGAAGAATGGCGTCTTGCGCGCTTCTTTCAGGCGCAGCAGCTTGGGCAAGCCCAGGTCGGCCGTGAACAGGAACACTGTCCAGCCGGCGAAACGCTGCTTCAGGGTCGTGCCCATGGCCGAGTAGAAGGACGTCGACAGCTCGTCTTCCGGGATGGTGCTGTCGCCGCGCACGCCGATACGTTCGCCGTACGGCGGATTGGTCAGCATGATGCCCGGCACGTCGCTTGGCGGCTTGACTTCCTGCGCCTCGATCTGTTTCAGCGGCACGTCGAAGCGCACGCCGGCGCAACGCAGGTTATGGCGCGTCATGGCCACCATGTCGCCCGAGATGTCGCTGCCGAAAATCGTCGGTTCGGCCGGCAGCGGATTGACCTTGATGGCATTTTTCATGGCATTCCACGGCGCCGGATCGAAATCGTGGAAGTTTTCAAACGCAAACTGGCGCGACGCGCCCGGTGGAATCCCCTGCAGCATCTGCGCCGCTTCGGCCAGGATGGTGCCGGAACCGCACATCGGGTCGAACAGCACCATGCCGGGCTTCCAGCCCGACACGCGCAGCAGGCCGGCGGCCAGGTTTTCGCGCAGCGGCGCGTCGCCCGTCTCTTCGCGCCAGCCGCGCTTGAACAGGGCTTCGCCCGAGGTGTCGAGGTAGACGGTGAACGTGTGCGCGTCGAGGAAGCCGACGATGCGCATGTCCGGCGTCTTGGTGTTGACCGATGGACGCTCGTTGAACTGGTCGCGGAAGCGGTCGCAGATCGCATCCTTGATTTTCAATGTCGTGAATTCCAGGCTGCGCAACGGCGACTTGACTGCCGTGACGTCGACGCGGATCGTGTGGTGTACGCCGAACCAGTCTTCCCAGGATTGCGCCAGGGTCAGGTCATAAATATCGTTTTCCGTCTTGTAGCCGGAATGGGCCATGCGCATCAGCACGCGCGAAGCGATGCGCGAATGCAGGTTGATGCGGTAGGAATCGAGCAGGTCGCCCGAGCAGTGTACGCCGCCCGGCACCTGGTTGTGGACCTTCATGGTCGCACTATCCTGGGCGATCTCGCCCAGTTCCTCGGCCAGCGCCGCTTCCATGCCGCGCGGGCATGGGCAAAAATATGAAGCCATAATGAGGATACCTTTTATCCGTTGTAGTGAACACCCGCAGGCACCTGCTGCGCGGTACGGCGCTCGCCCGGCGATGCTCGCCGTACCTTCGTACGGCTGCGCTTCTCGGACAAGCGGCGATCCGCTCGCGACGGTGCCTGCGGGTATCGTTACTGTTACTGCATTAAAAAAACCACTTTGTTAACACTGCTTTTAATTTGCCACCTCGCCAGCCGACATGTGCTGCTGGCTGAGCTTGTCGGATTACGCGCGGCCTTGCCCCGCTAATCCGACCTACATCCTCATACCATGAGGCAAAACCGCGCCTGTCCCGTAGGTCGGCTTAGCCCGCCAGGGTGTAAGCCGACGTACGCTGCCGACCGAGCTTGTCGGATCACGCGCGGGGCGCTAATCCGACCTACATCTAATTACTTTACTAACAGCGCCCGCTCGACGAAATCGAGGCGGTCCTGGCCCCAGTACCCTTCGCCATCGACGATGTACCACGGCGAGCCAAAGATATTGGCGGCGGTGGCTGCCTCCGTATTGGCGTCGTATTCCGCCTGCACGCTGGCCGTTTCCGACGTTTTCAGCAACTGGCGGCCATCGAAACCCGCGTCAACGGCGATCTGCACCAGCGTCTCTTCGTCTCCGATGTTGCGCTCTTCGGCCCACAGGCCGCGCATGATGGCGTGCGCAAGGTTCAACGAGGCTTCCACGCCGTGCGCCAAGCGCGTGGCGATGATCAGCTTGGCCGACGCTTCCGGCGACACGGGGAAAAACTTCGGCTGCAAGGTCAATGGCACTTGCAGAAAGGCCGACCAGCGCGCCAGTTCGGCCAGGCGGTACGCCTGGCGCTGCGGTGCGCGCTTGGCCAGCGGCAAGCCGCCCGAGACGCTGAAGACCTTGCCCAGGTCGAAGGGACGCACGTCGATCTGTGCGCCCGTCTTTGCGGCGATGGCCATCAGGCGCGCGTGACCGAGGTAGGTCCATGGCGAGTGAGGCGCGAAGAAATACTGCACGACTTTGCTCTGGCTTGCACTCATCTCGACTCCCTTAGAAAGGCTTGACCACGACCAGCACGACGACGGCCAGCAGCATCACCACCGGCACCTCGTTAAACCAGCGGAACCAGGTGTGGCTGCGCTTGTTGAGACCTTTTTCAAACTTGCGCAGGATGGAGCCGCAGGCGTGGTGATAGCCGAGCAGCAGCACCACGAACGTCAACTTGGCATGCATCCAGCCAGGCATCTTCATGCGGCCTTCGCCCCCGCCGTACAGCATCCACATCAGCGCCAGCCCCAGCACCATGGCCGGCAGCGCCAGCAGCGACATGAAGCGGTACAGCTTGCGCGCCATCAGCAGCAGGCGCTCGGTGGCCACCGTTTCCGTCTCCATCGCCAGGTTCACGAAGATGCGCGGCAAATAAAACAGGCCGGCGAACCACGACATGACGAAGATGATGTGGAAGGCTTTGGTCCAGAGAAAGAGCATGGGGTTCCCAGTGTCGGAGGTGGAGAAAAACAAAGCGCGGGCCGCCTTGTGGGCCGCCCGCGAAGAGACTACTTGCGGACTTCGCCGTGGCCAAAGACCACGTACTTGAGCGAGGTCAGGCCTTCCAGGCCCACCGGACCGCGCGCGTGCAGCTTGTCGTTCGAGATGCCGATCTCGGCGCCCAGGCCATATTCAAAGCCGTCGGCGAAACGCGTCGACGCGTTCACCATCACCGAGGCGGAATCGACTTCGCGCAGGAAGCGCAGCGCATCGCTGTAGTCTTCCGTGATGATCGATTCCGTGTGCTTCGATGAATACTGGTTGATGTGATCCATCGCTTCGTCGATGCCGTCGACCACTTTCACCGACAGAATGGCCGCCAGGTATTCGGTGGACCAGTCTTCTTCGGTGGCGGGCACCAGGTGGGGATACGCGGCGGCGGCCAGGATCGCATGGCTTTCCGGATCGGCGCGCAGTTCCACCTGCTTGGTCAGGTACAGTTCGGCCAGCTGCGGCAGCACGGTGGCGGCGATGGCGCGCGACACCAGCAGGGTTTCCATGGTGTTGCAGGTGCCGTAGCGGTGGCACTTCGCGTTGAAGCCGATATCGATCGCCTTCCTGATATCGGCCTTGGCGTCGATATAGACGTGGCAGATGCCGTCGAGGTGCTTGATCATCGGCACGGTGGCCTCTTCCATCAGGCGCGCGATCAGGCCCTTGCCGCCACGCGGCACGATGACGTCCACGTACTGCGGCATGGTGATCAGGGCGCCGACGGCGGCGCGGTCGGTGGTGTCGATCACTTGCACGGCATCGGCCGGCAGGCCTGCTCCCTGCAAGCCCTCGGCCACCAGCTTGGCCAGCGCGCGGTTGCAGTGTATCGCTTCCGAGCCGCCGCGCAGAATCGTCGCGTTGCCGCTCTTGATGCACAGGCCGGCCGCGTCCACCGTCACGTTCGGACGCGCTTCATAGATGATGCCGATGACGCCCAGCGGCACGCGCATCTGGCCCACCTGGATGCCTGTCGGGCGGAACTTCATGTTCGAGATTTCACCGATCGGATCGGCCAGCGAAACGATCTGCGTCAAGCCTTCGACCATGGTGGCAATCGCCGCATCGGACAGGGTGAGGCGGTCGAGCATGGCCGGCGCCAGGCCGGCGGCGGCAGCCGCATCGAGGTCGCGCTGGTTGGCGGCCCGCAGCAGATCGGCATCGCGCACGATGGCGGCGGCGATCAGGCTCAAGGCGCGGTTGCGCGTGGCGCTGTCGGCACGCGCCATGGCGCGCGAAGCGGCGCGCGCGCGCGTGCCCACGTCCTGCATATATTCTGTGATGTCCATGCTCGTATCCATAAAAGTTAACCTCGGGCGATCTTCAGGCCCAGCTGCAGCATGGCGTCCCAGGCGTCGCCCGCGTAGCCCTTGGCGCGCAAGCCCTTGATCATCTTGTCCACCTGCGCCGCCTGCTGCAGCGCCGCTTCCAGCACGGGCAGCGAAATGCGCCGCAGGGCCGGTTCCATCATCCGCTCGCGCGGACCCCAGATGCGGTACTCCTTCAGCAGCGCGCCCAATGGACGCCCTTGCGCCATGCCGGCCTTCAATTTTAACAGCGTGCGGATTTCCTCGGAGACGGCCCACAAGACCAGCGGCAGCGCCTCGCCCTCGCCTTTCAAGCCTTCGAGCATGCGCACCAGGCGCGCCGGATCGCCGGCCAGCATGGCTTCGGACAGCTTGAAGACATCGTAGCGGGCCACGTTCAGCACCGCGTCCTGCACTTGTTCATACGTCAGCTTGCCCGCAGCATGCAACAAGCCCAGTTTCTGGATTTCCTGGTGCGCCGCCAGCAAGTTGCCTTCCACCCGCTCGGCGATGAAGTCGATGCTGGCCCGTTCGGCGCTTTGCCCCTGCGCGGCCAGGCGCTGCGATATCCAGGCCGGCAACTGCGCCCGTTCCACATTCGGAATGTCGATATATACGGCCGCCTGCTGCAAGCTGGCGACCCAGGCCGCCTTTTGCGTGGCCCAGTCCAGCTTGGGCAAGGTAATCAGGGTCAGGTTATCGGGACTGAGGTTTTTGGCGTAGCTTTGCAGCGCCGCACCGCCATCCTTGCCCGGCTTGCCAGTGGGGATGCGCAGTTCGATCAGTTTTTTATCGCCGAACAGCGACAGCTCCTGGTTCGCCGCCAGCAGCTCGCCCCACTTGAAACTGCGTTCCACCGTCAGCACGTCGCGCTCGGAGTAGCCCTGCGCGCGCGCCGCGCGGCGGATCTTGTCGGCCGCTTCCAGCGCCAGCAGGTGTTCGTCGCTGGTGATCACATACAGCTGCGCCAGCGGCTTGGCCACATGCCCATCGAGCGCGTCTATCCGCAATTGCATGGCGTCCCCGTTACTGCTGCGGGGCTGCCGGCGCGACCGGCGTCACGGGCGCCACTGGCGCCACCGACATGGCCGGCAGCACCGGCTTGATGGCGGCCAGGCGGCGCATGATCTGCTGCACCAGGTCATTGCGCATGTCGCGGTACAGCGCCGCTTCCTCGGTTTCCTTGGCCAGTACCTGCCTGTCGTCGAAGGTGATAGGACGCACCAGGCTGATGGTCGTCGGCGCCAGCAACTGGTTACCGGCCTTGTCCAATACGCGGAAATTGATCGCATAGCCAAGTTGGTACTCTTGTACGCGGCCGCTGGTATTCAGGGACAAAATGGTCTTGGTACGATTCCTCTCCGGATCGGTGAGCACCTCGAGGACGGCGTCGGCACCATCCTTGGTATTGACCACCTCCGTGCTGCCAATGGCGCGGATATAGCGTTTCAGGCCGATCGCCAGCGGCGACGAATCGGGCAAGCCGATGTACATCGTCGCGAACGGCAGCATGAAACTGCCGTTCGAGCCGCGCAAATGAAAGCCGCAGGCCGACAGCAGGACGGTCAGGCCCAACGCCAGCACGGCGCGGCGGCCCAACAGCGATACTTGAGAGGAAGTCGTCATGATTACACCACGATGCTGATTAACTTGCCTGGCACGACGATGATCTTCTTCGGCGTGGTCTCGACGTACTTCTGCACACTTTCGCACGCCAGCGCGGCCGCTTCGATGCTGGCCTTGTCCGCATCCTTGGCCACCGTGATCGAGCCGCGCAGCTTGCCGTTCACCTGGATCATCATCTCGATCTCGGACTGTTCCAATGCGGCCGGATCGACTTGCGGCCATGCCACGTTGAGCAGGTCGCCGTGCACGCCAGCGTAACCGAGTTCCTGCCACAGCACGTGGGTGATGTGCGGCGCGACAGGATTCAGCAGGCGCAGGAAGATGGAGAAGCCTTCGGCGATCAGTGCCTTCGACTGCGCGCTAACGTCCAGCTTGGCCGATTCCAGGGTGTTGAGCATCTTCATGCAGGCCGACACGACGGTGTTGTACTGGATGCGCTTCAAGTCGTAATCGGCTTGCTGCAGCAGCTTGTGCAATTCGCGGCGCAGGTTTTTCTGCGCGTCGCCCGTGGCGGGAGCCGCGCCGCCAGCCAGCGCGGCCTGGATCGTCGCCGACTGCGCATAGCCGAAGTTCCACACGCGGCGCAGGAAACGGTTCGCGCCTTCGACGCCGCTGCCCGACCATTCCAGGGTCTGTTCCGGCGGCGAGGCGAACATGGTGAACAGGCGGGCCGTGTCGGCGCCGTACTGCTCGATCTGCGCTTGCGGGTCGATGCCGTTGTTCTTCGACTTCGACATTTTTTCCGTGCCGCCGATTTCCACCGGCTGGCCGTCGGCCACCAGGACGGCGCTTTGCGGACGGCCCTTGTCATCGAGCGACAGGCGCACGTCGTCCGGGTTGAACCAGGTGGTCTTGCCCACCGCGTCCTTGCGGAAGTAGGTTTCGTTGAGCACCATGCCTTGCGTCAGCAGGTTGACGAATGGCTCGTCGAACTTGACCAGGCCGAAGTCGCGCATGATCTTGGTCCAGAAGCGCGCGTACAGCAAGTGCATGACGGCGTGTTCGATGCCGCCGATGTACTGGTCCATCGGCATCCAGTAATCGTTGCGCGCGTCGACCATGGCGTCGTTCGAGCCTGGCGAGGTATAGCGCATGTAGTACCACGACGAATCGACGAAAGTATCCATGGTGTCCGTCTCGCGACGCGCCGGCTTGCCGCACTGCGGGCAGTCGCACTGCAAAAAGGCTTCGTATTTGTTCAGCGGATTGCCCGTGCCGTCCGGCACGCAATCTTCCGGCAGCACCACCGGCAGATCTTTTTCCGGCACTGGCACCACGCCGCAATCGGCGCAGTGAATCATCGGGATCGGCGTGCCCCAGTAGCGCTGGCGCGAAATGCCCCAGTCGCGCAGGCGGAACGTGGTTTTCTTTTCGCCCAGGCCCAGTTCCGCCAGGTCGGCCGCCACCGCATCGACGGCGGACGCGAAATGCAGGCCGTCGTATTTGCCGGAGGCGACGCAGACGCCATCCTTGCTGCCATACGATTCCTGCCAGGCGTCCGTCGAAAATTCCTGGCCCTTGACTTCGATCACTTGCTTGATCGGCAGATCGTATTTCTTGGCAAAGCCGAAATCGCGCTCGTCGTGCGCCGGCACGCCCATCACGGCGCCATCGCCGTAGGTGATCAGCACGTAGTTGCCGACCCAGACTTCCACTTGCGCGCCCGTCAACGGATGGGTGACGAACAGGCCGGTCGGCATGCCCTTCTTCTCCATCGTTGCCATGTCCGCTTCGATCACGGAACCGAGCTTGCATTCGGCGTTGAACGCCGCCAGCGCAGGATTGCTTTGCGCGGCATGGATGGCCAGCGGATGCTCGGCGGCCACGGCGCAGAAAGTCACGCCCATGACGGTGTCAGGACGCGTGGTAAACACATACAGCTTGCCGTCGCCGATCAGGGCGCCTTCGGCATCCGCGATTGTGTGCGGGAAGGCGAAACGCACGCCCGTCGACTTGCCGATCCAGTTGGTCTGCATGATGCGCACGCGCTCGGGCCAGCCCGGCAGCTTGTCATCCACATAGGCCAGCAATTCTTCCGCGTAATCGGTGATGCGCGCGTAATACATGGGGATTTCGCGCTTTTCGATCAGCGCGCCCGAACGCCAGCCCTTGCCATCGACGACTTGTTCGTTGGCCAACACGGTCTGGTCGATCGGATCCCAGTTCACGGTACCGGTCTTTTTGTAGATGATGCCTTTTTCCAGCATCTTGAGGAACATCCACTGGTTCCATTTGTAGTATTCGGGCTTGCAGGCGGTCATTTCGCGCGACCAGTCGATGGCCAGGCCCATCGATTCCATCTGCTGCTTCATGTGGGCGATGTTCGAATACGTCCACTGTGCAGGCGGCACGTTGTTGGCCATGGCCGCGTTTTCCGCCGGCATGCCGAACGCATCCCAGCCCATCGGCATGAGCACGTTGTAGCCGTTCATGCGCAGGTAGCGGTACATCACGTCATTGATCGTATAGTTGCGCACGTGACCCATGTGCAGCTTGCCCGAAGGGTAAGGCAGCATCGAGCAGGCAAAATACTTGCCTTTTGGGAAACGCGGGTCGTGTTCGACGGCTTTATAGGCGTCGATCGCCTTCCAGTGCGATTGGGCGGCTTGTTCGACGTCGGCGGGACTATATTTATCTTGCATGATGATGTGCGACCAGCGTGGCCCGGCCAATAGTGGATATGAACCGAGCATTATACTGGTTGTCGCCGCCCGATAGCGCGGCGCGCTGGCGGCCCGGACTCGCATATTTTGGCCGGCGCACAATTATGCTGTGTAATATATGCACAATCTTGTTCTTTGCATCAAAGCCGGCCATGATCGTCTACCAGGAATATCCGCCCCTCCCCGCCCTGCGGCCCTGGCTGGACTGCGTCTGGACGTGCCGCGTGCAGACGGGCGCCACGCCCTTCACGCACCAGGTCTTGCCCGACAATTGCATCGACATCCTGTGCCAGGACCAGCAGGACGCCAGCTTTGCCGTCGGCATGATGACAGCGCCCATTGCCGTCGTCAGCCAGGGCCTCGTGCAGACGGTGGCGGCCCGCTTCAAGCCGGGCGCAGCCGCCCGCTTCTTCCAGTTGCCCTTGTGCGAACTCAACGATGGCCGCACGGGATTGCAACAGCTGTGGGGCCGCGAGCTGGCGGCGCGCCTCGGTGATGCGCTATGGAGCGAGCCCTTGAGCAATACGCAACGAGTTTCTATTTTGCAAGAATATCTGCTGCTGCGCCTGCGCGCCGCGCCGCCACGGCGCCAGGCCGGCGCGGCCGAACATGCCATCGCGGCCATCGAGGCGGCATCGGGCCAGGTGCGCGTGGATGGCCTGGCGCGGCAGCTGGGCGTGTCGCGCCAGCACTTGGCGCTGCAATTTCGCCAGCAAGTGGGCATCAGCCCGAAGCTGTTTGCCCGCATCTGCCGCTTTCGCGCGGCCAGCCAGGGGCTGACAAGCCTGGCGGGACAACAGGATTGGGCGCAAGTGGCCTTGCAATATGGCTATTTCGACCAGTCGCACTTGATCCACGACTTCCAGGATTTCGCCCGCAGTTCGCCCGAAGCGTGGCTGGCGGGCCGGCGCACTTGAATACCTTCCATTTTTCCAATCACGCGCCGCGCGCCGGTGGCATGATGACCTTCTCTTCATTCATCAGGAGTAGCACATGATCAAGGGTTTGCGCACCGTCACCTATCCCGTCCCCGACCTGGACAAGGCCAAGGCCTGGTACAGCCAGGTATTCGGCACGGCGCCGTATTTCGACCAGCCCTTCTACGTCGGCTTTGCCATCGGCGGCTTCGAGCTGGGCTTGCTGCCGGACGGCCAGCCTGGCACGCAGGGCAGCGTGACGTACTGGGGCGTGGACGGCATCGAGCAGGAAGTCGAGCGCATCGTTGCGCTGGGCGGCAGCCTGCACCATCCGATCACGGACGTGGGCGACGGCATCCGCACGGTGGAGTTGCTCGACCCGTTCGGCAACCAGATCGGCCTCATCGACAATCCCCACTTCGATACCAGCAAAGTCGTCTAAGCGGCTTCACCCTGCAGCCAGACGCGGAACTGCTGCAAGGCCAGTTTTTCATGCGCCGCTTCGGGCGTGATCAGGTAATACGCGCGCTGGCCACGCAGTGGGCGCTCGCACACGATGCGCAACTCGCCCCGCGCCAGTTCCGCCTCGACCAGCATACGGGGCAGCAAGACCACGCCCTGCCCCTGCACGGCCGCCATGGCCAGCATGGAAAACAGTTCATAGCGGGCGCCGTAGCGCGCCAGCTCCCCATCGACCTGCATGGCGTCGAACCACTGGCGCCAGGCGCCCGGGCGCGTACTTTGCTGCAACAAAGTCAGTTCCAATAAATCCTGCGGCTGCCAGGCGCTGCGCGCGGCCAGCAGGCGCGGACTGGCGACGGGCACGATTTCTTCATGCATGAGCAAGGTGGCGCGCGTGCCGGGCCAGCGCGCCAGCTGCTCGGGCGTGCCCGCGTACAGGGCGCCGTCGTATTCCGTATCGGCAAACATGAACGGCTTTGTATACGCATCGATATGCACGACGATGTCGGGATGCAAGCCCGCCAGCGACGACAGCCGCGGCATCAGCCAGCGCGTGGCAAACGTGGGGACCGAAGCCAGCTGCAAGGCCCCGCCACCACCCTGGCGAGCCATGGTGTCGAGCGTGTCGCGTTCCAGGCCGTCGAGGCGGGCCGCGATCTGCCGCGCATACGCGGCGCCGGCGCTGGTCAGCAGCACACCATGGCGCGTGCGCTGGAACAGTTGCACGCCGAGAAAGCTTTCCAGCGAGGATATCTGGCGCGACACGGCGCTTTGCGTCAGCGACAGCTCGCGCGCCGCATGCGTGTAGCTCTGGTGCCGCGCTGCCGCTTCGAAGCAGTTCAAGGCTTGCAGCATGGGGATTTTGCGTGACATGGGGGTATCCGGCCGGTGAAAGGCTCCTAGTATGCCGCAAGATATGCGCAGTACGCATGTCTGGGTGCGAAAAAATCGTTTGCGCAAGGCTAGGCAAAAACCTACCATGAGCCATATTCAATCTTGCGCCGATCACCGGCGCTCACCTGCGAGGCCTGTGATGAGCAAAACCGTATTCGACTGGAATTCCCCCCTGCTGCTGGAAGAACAACTGACGGGCGACGAACGCGCCGTGCTGGAAGCGGCCCGCGACTATTGCCAGGGCAGCCTGGTGCCACGCGTACTCGAATCGTTCCGCCATGGCCGCACGGATGCGGCCATCTTCCGCGAAATGGGCGAGCTGGGCTTGCTGGGCACCACCATTCCCGAAGAATACGGCGGCGCCGGCCTGAACTATGTCTGCTACGGCCTGGCCGCGCGCGAAGTCGAGCGCGTCGATTCGGGCTACCGTTCGATGATGAGCGTGCAATCATCGTTGGTGATGGTGCCGATCAACGCCTTCGGCAATGAAGAAACGAAACAGAAATACCTGCCGAAACTGGCGACGGGCGAATACATCGGCTGCTTCGGCCTGACGGAACCGAACCACGGTTCCGACCCTGGCAGCATGGTCACGCGCGCCCGTAAAGTGCCGGGCGGCTATAGCTTGTCGGGCGCGAAGATGTGGATCACCAACAGCCCGATTGCCGACGTGTTCGTCGTCTGGGCCAAGGACGATGAAGGCGCGATCCGCGGCTTCGTGCTGGAAAAAGGCTGGAAAGGCCTGTCGGCGCCGGAAATCCACGGCAAGGTCGGCTTGCGCACCAGCATCACCGGTGAAATCGTCATGGATGAAGTATTTTGCCCGGAAGAAAACGCCTTCCCCGACGTGCGCGGCTTGAAGGGCCCGTTCACTTGCCTGAACAGCGCCCGCTACGGCATCGCCTGGGGCGCGCTGGGCGCGGCCGAAGACTGCTACCTGAAAGCACGCCAGTACACGATGGACCGCCAGCAATTCGGCCGCCCATTGGCAGCCAACCAGCTGGTGCAAAAGAAACTGGCCGACATGTTGACGGAAATCACCATGGGCTTGCAAGGCTGCTTGCGCCTGGGCCGCATGAAGGATGAAGGTTCGCCGGCCGTGGAAATCACCTCCATCATGAAACGCAACAGCTGCGGCAAGGCGCTCGATATTGCCCGCGTGGCGCGCGACATGATGGGTGGCAACGGCATTTCCGACGAGTTCGGCGTTATCCGCCACCTGGTCAACCTGGAAGTGGTCAACACCTACGAAGGCACGCACGACGTGCACGCGCTGATCATCGGCCGCGCCATCACCGGCATCGCCGCCTTCAACTAATGGACGCCTTGGCTTCCACCCTGCGGCCCGCGCCGCTGACCGGCTTGCGCGTGCTGGACCTGTCGCGCGTGCTGGCCGGCCCGTGGGCCGGGCAAATGCTGGCCGACTTGGGCGCCGACGTCGTCAAGGTTGAACAGCCTGGCCGCGGCGACGACACGCGCTCCTGGGGCCCGCCGTATCTGAAGGATGAAGACGGCCGCGACACGGCCGAGGCCGCCTATTTCCAGTGCGCCAACCGCAACAAGCGCTCCTTGTGCATCGACCTGGCCGCGCCGGAAGGGCAAGCGCTGGTGCGCAAGCTGGCTGCCGAATCGGACGTGTTGCTGGAAAATTTCAAGCTGGACGGTTTGAAGCAATATGGCCTCGATGCGGCCAGCTTGCTGTCGCTCAATCCTCGCCTCGTCTACTGCTCCATCACGGGCTTCGGCCAGGATGGGCCGTATGCGGCGCGCGCCGGCTATGACTTCCTGATCCAGGGCATGGGCGGCTTGATGAGCATCACGGGCGTGCCCGATGGCCAGCCGGGCGCCGGACCGCAAAAAGTAGGCGTGGCGCAGACGGACATCCTGACGGGCCTGTACGCCACCATCGCCGTGCAGGCGGCGCTGGCCGAACGGGAACGCTCGGGCCTGGGCCAGCATATCGACTTGGCCTTGCTCGACGTGCAAGTGGCGGCGCTGGGCAACCAGGCCGCCAACTACCTATGCGGCGGCAAGGTGCCCCAGCGCATGGGCAATGCGCATCCGAACATTGTTCCATATCAAGACTTTCCCACGGCCGATGGCGACATGATTCTGGCCATCGGCAACGATGGCCAGTTTTCGCGCTTCTGCGCCGTCGCCGGCCACCCGGAATGGGCGCAGGATGAACGCTTCGCCACCAATCCGCAGCGCGTGACGCACCGGGCGATCCTGATTCCCTTGATGCGCCAGACCACGGTCATGCGCACGACGGCCGAGTGGATCAGCGCGTTCGAGGCGCAAGCCGTGCCCTGCGGTCCCGTCAACCGCATCGACCAGGTCTTTGCCGACCCGCAAGTGGTGGCGCGTGGCTTGAAAGTGGAGATGCCGCATCCGACGGCGGGCACGGTGGCGCTGGTGGCCAATCCCGTGCGCCTCTCAAGCTCGCCAGTGCAGTACCGCTTGCCGCCGCCATTGCTGGGGCAGCATACGCAGGAAGTGCTGCAGCAGTGGCTGGGATTGGACAGTGCGGAAATTGACGGCTTGCGCGAGCGCAAGGTGGTGTAAATGTTGGTCGTCCGGACGTAGGTCGGATTAGCGCTTGCGCGTAATCCGACTTGCACAGCCAACAATGTTGTCGGATTACGGCCCGCAGGGCCTAATCCGACCTACGATGCTATTCACTTGAGTACCAGCTTCAACGCCGGCTTTTCGCCATAATCGTCATAGCGCTCATTGATGCCGGCGATACAGAAGGTGATTTCTTCCAGTAAATCAGGCACTTGCGCCTTCATGCTTTCCGCGTCCTGCACGACGATTTCCAGCACTTCGTTCGGTTTCAAACGGAACTGCGTCATGTTTTCGTCGTCGCGCAAATAGCTGAGGCAATCGACCCAGGCATCCATGCTGTTGCCGTAGAACTCGGGGAAACCGAAGGCTTGCACGCATTGCGCGTGAAAGCTCGCTTCGTCGGTGATGTCTTTTCCATTCAGGATGGCAGTGGCCATGGTCTTCCTCAGTTCTTCAGCGACAGCACATCCTGCATGTCGAACAGGCCGGTCGGCTTGTCGGCCAGGAAACGCGCGGCGCGCAGGGCGCCGTGGGCGTAGGTGACGCGGCTGCTCGACTTGTGGCTGATCTCGATGCGCTCGCCGATGCCGGCAAACAGCACCGTATGGTCGCCGACGATATCGCCGCCGCGGATGGTGGCAAAGCCGATGGTCGACGGGTCGCGTTCGCCCGTCACGCCTTCGCGGCCGTACACGGCGCATTCCTTCAAGTCGCGGCCCAGGGCACCGGCCACCACTTCACCCATTTGCAGGGCCGTGCCCGATGGCGCATCGACCTTGAAGCGGTGATGGGCTTCGATGATCTCGATATCGTAGCCTTCGGACAGGCTTTTCGCGGCCAGTTCCAGCAGCTTCATGGTGACATTCACACCCACGCTCATGTTCGGCGCGAACATGATGGCCGTCTTTTCGGCAGCGGCGGCAATGGCTGCCTTGCCCGCGTCATCGAAACCGGTGGTGCCGATGATCATCTTGACGCCGTGCTCGGCGCAATACGCCAGGTGCTGCAAAGTGCCTTCCGGGCGCGTGAAGTCGATCAGGTAATCGGCGCCGGCCAGGCCGGCGGCCAGGTCGGACTCGATCAGCACGCCGGCAGGCTTGCCGAGGAAAGCGGCGGCATCCTGGCCGACAGACGGCGAGCCTGCGCGGTCGAGCGCGCCAGCGAGCACGGCGTCGGGAGCGTTGCTGACGGCTTCGATCAGGATATGGCCCATGCGGCCGCTGGCGCCAGCGATGGCAATTTTCAGTTCAGTCATTTTATTCTCTTACAACAGCTTATTTGGTGGGTTCGGCAGCAGGTGCAGGCTCGGCGGCAGGCGCCGTTGCGGGTGCAGGTGCAACGTCAGGCTTGCTCACAGGAATGGCAGGGGCGGCATCGGCCGGCACCGGCACGGCGCTTGGCGCCACGGGCGATGGGACGACGGCGGCAGGCACGTCGGCCTTGGCGACCTTGGCGAACGGCGACGGACCAGCGATGCGGTCAATGTATTCTTTCTCCGTCGGCAAGTTGCCGCCTTCGAAACGTTCAACCTTGCCATCCTTGCCGAAGTACACGACCACGCGGCTGCTGGTGGTTTCGCCACTGCCCCGGGCCAGGCGGAATGGATAATCCCAGCGGTCGGCATGGAAGATATCGGTCAGCAGCGAGGTCCCAAGGACGAAACGCACCTGGTCGCGCGTCATGCCCACTTTCAACTGGGCCAGCATCTCTTCCGAGACAAAGTTGCCTTGTTGAATGTCAGGACGGTAGGGCGAGAAAAACCACATGAATTTTTGCAGCGGCGTAATGGTCGTCGTTTGTGCGCCCTGTTCCGGGACTACTTCCTTGCCTTCTTTTTGAGCAGCTGCCGGCTTTTCGCCCAGGATGCCACGGCTGGCGCAGCCGGACATGGCCAGCGCGACACAGACCATGCCTGCCACGACTGGTGCTCGAAATGAAATACGGTGCCAGAGAGATGGCAATACAGCCGGTGTTACGCGCATAAATGACCTCAATTGGATGAACAAAACGCCAGGAGTGACCGGCCCGCCAAAAAAAAGCATATTTTGGCACTCCCCGACAAAACGCTATATGATAAAGCACCTGACCCACATACGAGCAACAAACATGAGTAACAATCCTAGTGATCTCAAGGCAAGCGGCCTGAAAGCCACCCTGCCACGGCTGAAGATACTCGATATCTTCCAGAGTAGCCCGGTACGCCACCTGACCGCGGAAGACGTGTATAAAATTCTGCTGGCCGATAATATGGATGTCGGCTTGGCAACTGTCTACCGCGTCCTGACCCAATTCGAACAGGCAGGCTTGCTCAACCGCAACCATTTTGAAACCGGCAAGGCGATTTTCGAACTCAACGAAGGCTCCCACCACGATCATCTGGTGTGCCTCGACTGTGGCCGGGTCGAAGAATTCTTCGACGAAGAAATCGAAATCCGCCAGCAAAAAGTGGCCGAAGAGCGCGGCTTCAAGATCGCCGAACACGCCCTGGCCATCTACGGCAACTGCACCAAGACAGCTTGCCCGCACAAAACAGCCTGACCCACGCCGGCCATTCCCGCAAGGGGCCGGCCGGCGCAGCATTGAACCGCATCAATGATGGCTGAGTGCGCTTGACAGCAACTTGGCCGTGATATCGACAATCGGGATGACGCGCTCGTAAGCCATGCGCGTCGGTCCGATCACTCCCAACGTTCCCACGATCTTGCCGTTGACTTCATACGGCGCCGTCACCACGCTCATTTCATCCATCGGCACCAGGTTCGATTCGCCGCCGATGAAAATCTGCACGCCCGTCGCCTTGCTCGACACGTCGAGCAGCTGCATCAAGCCCGTCTTTTGCTCGAACATATCGAACATCTGGCGCAGCGAATGCATGTTCGATGACAGATCGCTCACGCTGAGCAAGTTGCGCTCGCCGGAAATCACCATGTCGTCGCTATGGTCGGCCATCGCCTCGCTGCCCGCCTCCACGGCCGCCTGCATCAGGCTGCCCATGTCGTCGCGCAACTGGCGCAATTCGCCTTGCAGGCGCACACGCACGGCGTCGAAGGACAAGCCGCCATAATTCTGATTGATGTAATTGGCCGATTGCACCAGTTGCGCCGGCGTATAGTCGGCCTCCGTCAACAGCAGGCGGTTCTGCACGTCGCCGCCGGGCGCGACGATGACGAGCAGGATGCGTTTTTCGGACAGGCGCAGGAATTCGATTTGCTGGAACACGGATTCGCGGCGCGGGCTGAGCACGACGCCGGCAAACTGCGACAGCGACGACAACATCTGCGCCGCGTTGGCGATGGTTTTTTGCGGCTGCGGCGTCTGCAGGCGCATGCGCGACTCCACCAGATGCTCGTCCAGATGCCGGACGGTCAGCAAGGTGTCGACAAAGATGCGGTAGCCGCGCGGCGTGGGGATGCGTCCGGCCGAGGTATGCGGACTGGACACATAACCGAGCTCTTCCAGATCGGCCATGATGTTGCGGATCGTGGCCGGCGACAGGTCGAGGCCGGAAATTTTCGACAAGGCGCGCGAACCGACCGGCAGGCCGTCGGCGATATATCGCTCGACCAGGGCTTTCAGCAGTGTTTGGGCACGTGTATCGAGTTGCATGGTGTTCTATTTAGAAAGTATTTTGTTAAGCAAGCGGCAACGAAAGCGGCCGAACGTGCAGCAACAGCGCCTATTATGCACGTTCGCCCGTCCCGCGGCGATCAATCTTCCAGTTGCCCCTGCAGCCACAGCAGCAATTCATCAAAGTTGGCGCAGATGGCGTCGGGCTGCACGCCGGCGGCCAGGTGGGCGTCGCTGCCCTTGCGGTTCATCCACACGGCACGCATGCCCGCCCCTTGCGCCCCCGTCACATCGAAATACAGGTCATCGCCGACATACACGGCCTCGTGGGGCGCCACGCCCAGCGCGGCGCAACCGGCCAGGAAGATGCTGGCGTCGGGCTTGGCCACGCCAAAGTCGCTGGCGGCGATCGACACTTTAAAATGCTGCGCCAGGCCGATAATTTCAAGGTCCGCATTGCCATTCGAGATGGAGCCGACCAGCATGCGCTGGCCCATCCAGGCCAGGCCCGGCAAGACATCGTCATACGGCTGGACGCGATGACGGGCAGCCAGGAACTGCGCGATGGCACCGTCTACGAGGGCGGGATCCTCGCCGGCAGCTTCGAAAGCGGTCAGCAGGCCAGCGCGGCGCAACTCGATCAGGTTGCCATGGAAACGCGGTTGATCATTGAGCATGGCCAGGCGGTGCTGGCGCAGCACCTCGATGGAAAACTGCTGCGCCACCTTGGGCGCATGCGTGGCCAGCCAGTCGTGCAGCAAGGTTTCGGCGACGGCAATCACGGGCGCGATGGGCCACAGGGTATCGTCGAGATCGAACAGGATGGCCTTGGGCGGCACGGCGGGTTTTACAGGGGCAAGGGACATGGGATTCACGGTAGATGCCGCGCCACAGTGCGCAGCCTGCATCTATTGTCGCATTGATCGCCGCCGCCGGCATGGCTGCGCCCCCGTGAAATGGGGCCGGGCCAGCGCTTCCCGGCGAAAAATTGTTACAGGGTGATACAAGGCAAGATCATTCAGCTTGCCAGATAGACTAAAATAGGCGCCATTCCAATGCGGCGCCAGCGTCCGCGTTGCGCTACCCAACCTAATTCGTTTTGGAGAATGTATGAAAAATTTGTACCTGCGCTCGATGCTGGCGGCGGCTTGCGCCGTCACATTGGCAGCCTGCGGCGGCAGCGGCGGCAACCTGTATCTGAGTGGCCAAGTGTCCAATCTGGCAAAAGATGGCCTGATTCTCCTGAATGATGGCGAACGCTTGCCGGTCTCCGCAGGCCAGACCTCCTTTGTTTTCACCAAGCTGGTCAATACCGATGACCGCTACGACATCAGCATCGCGCAGCAGCCAAAAGGCGCCGTTTGCAAGATTACCAATGGCGCAGGCAAGGCATCGAGCTATTCCGTGACCACGGCTTTCGTCAGCTGCGAAACCAATACCTACCCGCTGAGCGGCACGATCACGGGCCTGACCGCGGACGGTTTGACCCTGGCCATTGGCAGCACCACCACCAGCCCGCTGAAAGGCAGCACGAGCTATACGTTCCCGAATGTCAATGACGGCATTGCCTACAATATTTCCATCGCGACGTATCCAACGGGCCAGACGTGCAAGTTCGTAGGCTCTGCCAGCGCCAACGGCCGCGATGTCGTCGGCACCATGGGTTCAGCCGCCACGACTGGCGCCGCACTGAACTGCACGGCGCTGTAAGCCACGCGATTCGTCACCACTATATTGGATTGGAGAAATACATGAAGTTATCCTGCCTGCGCCCACTCGCCGCGCTGCTGTTGACCCTGGGACTGGCTGCTTGCGGCGGCAAGGCCTCGTATGATGTCAGTGGCACCATCAGCAATTTGAACACCGACGGCCTGGTCCTGGCCAACGGCGGCGTCAATCTCCCGATTAAATCGGGCCAGACCTCGTTTACCTTTGCCAAGCGCATCGACTATGGCACCGACTACAACATCACCGTGCAGAGCCAGCCAGCCCACATGACTTGCGCCGTCAGCGGCGGCACCGGTTCGGCCGGTCACTACCTGAGCATCCAGGCAGCGGTCTCATGCACGCAAAATAGTTATACGGTAGGCGGCACGGTGACTGGCCTGACAGCCGACGGCCTGATCCTGATCTACGGCAATGCGCAAACCGCCGTGGCCAAGGACAGCACGACCTTCACCATGGGAACGCGTGTCCCCTATGGCGACACTTATGGCATCAGCGTATTTGCCCAGCCAACTGGCTTGAAATGCAACGTGGTAGGAGACACCGGCGTCGGCGTCATGGGCGAAGCGAACGTCACCACCGTGCAGATCGCCTGCACTCCGGGCTAACGCTGTAGCGCTGGCAGCCGCCACGCGGCTGCCAGGAAGAGATATCACAGAAATCTATAGTTGATATTCTAAAGATAAATTGGAGTTATATGTGGCGATGCAGCATAATGCATCTGTCTCCTCCAACTCTTCCAAGAATTGGATTTAGCCCGCTTTTACCAGCGGGCTTTTTTTTGCCCAGTTCCTCAGGCGGGTTTATTCAAGCCGGGCTGCAGCATCTGCACGATGCTGGAGAAATCCTGCTGCGCATACCCCGCTTGCGCATGCATCTGGTACAACTGGCGCACCAAGCCTCCCAAGGGCGTGGGCGCGTTCGCCGACAGGGCCGACTGCTGCGCCAAACCCAGGTCTTTCAGCATCAGCGCCGTGCCGAAGCCGCCCGTGTAATTGCGCGAAGCGGGCGTACCGTCCATGACGCCGGGCCACGGGTTGTACACTTCCAGGGTCCAGTTGCGGCCCGAACTCTTGGCCATGATGTCGGACAGGACTTTCGGATCGAGGCCATGCGCCACGCCCAGGTTCAAGGCCTCGGCCGTGCCCGCCATCAAGATACCCAGCAGCATGTTGTTGCAAATCTTCGCCACCTGGCCCGCACCCGCCTCGCCCGCATGGAAAATGTTCTTGCCCATCTTTTCCAGCAGAGGACGCGCCTGCTGCAAGGCCGCTTCGCTGCCGCCAACGATGAAAGTCAGGGTGCCGGCTGCCGCGCCCGCCGTTCCGCCCGAGACGGGCGCATCGATCATGGCAAAGCCGCGCTCGCTGGCCGCCTGCGCCACTTGCCGCGCCACATCGGCGGCGATGGTGCTGCAATCGATGAACAGGGCACCGGGCTTGGCCGAGTCGAGCACGCCGCCGGCCGCCAAGTACAGTTCCTGCACGTGCTTGTTGGCTGGCAGCATCGTGATGACGGCGTCGGCCGTCTGCACGGCCGCGCTGGCGGAAGCAGCCGCCGTGGCGCCCGCCTCGACCAGCGACGCCACGGCCGCTGGCGCCAGGTCGAACACTGACACGTGGAAGCCGGCGGCCACCAGATTGCGGGCCATCGGCGCGCCCATGTTGCCCAGGCCGATGAAAGCGATATGTTGCATGGTAAAAATCTCCTGTTGTTCTTTTAATGCAGGTCGCGCAAAGGATGGCTATCCCATGGCGCCGCGAAATATTCATTCAGATACGCATCGCTGACGTCGACCAGGCTGGCTGGCTGCCACTGCGGCGCGTTGTCCTTGTCGATCAGCAAGGCGCGTACGCCTTCGCTGAAGTCCGCGTGGGCGCAGCATTGCACGGCAACGATCAGTTCCAGCTGGAACACTTGGGCCAAACTCATGTGCCGCGTGCGGTCGCGCATGGCCCAGACCAGCGCGGCCGAAGTGGGCGCGCCCTTGTCCAGCGAGTGGGCCGCCTTTTGCAGCCACGCCGAATCGCCGTCGTACGCGGCAATGGCGGCCACCACTTCGGGCAAGGTGGGCGCTTGCGTCAGCGCGGTGATGGCGTCGAAGTTGGCGCGCACTTCAGAGACGGGCAGCACGGAGGCCGGCGCCGAGAAACCGCGCAGCAAGCGGTCCAGCTGCTCGCTGTTCGCCTGCGGGCTGGCTTGCCATTGCGCCAGCGCCAGCGCGTCGAGCACCATGGCGCGCTCTTCCTGGCGCAGGAAATAGTCGCCCAGGCCCGCGAACAGGGCGTCGGCTGCGTTCATCGGCGCGCCCGTCAAACCCAGGAACAGGCCGCTGCGCCCCGGCATGCGGCCCAGGAACCAGCTGCCGCCCACGTCAGGGAACAGGCCGATGGTGATTTCCGGCATGGCGATGCGCGTGCTTTCCGTCACGATCCGGTGGCTGGCACCGGCCATCAGGCCCAGGCCGCCGCCCATGACGATGCCGCCGCCCCACACCAGCAGCGGCTTTGCATACGTATGGATGCGGTGGTCGAGCCGGTATTCCTCGGCAAAGAAGGCCAGCGCCTGCGGATTGGGCACGACACCTGGCTGCTCGGCAACGGCCGAGCGCAGGCTGCGCACGTCGCCGCCCGCGCAAAAGGCCTTGTCGGTCGACGATTGCAGCACCACGCAGGCGATGGCAGCGTCGCTGGACCAGCGCACGAGGGCGCCATCGATGGCACGTATCATGTCCAGGGTCAGCGCATGCAGGGATTTCGGCGCATCGAGCGTGATGACGCCCAGCTTCATGCCGCCAGGACAGTCGCGCTCTTCCAGTTTCACTGTTTCAAGCAAGGTTTCAGCCACAGTAGTTTCAGCCATTCTTCCACTCCGCCGGACGTTTTTCCAGGAACGCTTGCACGCCCTCTTTCTGGTCTTGCGTATCGAACAGGCCCAGGAACAGGGTGCGTTCATCGGGCAAGGAATTGACGAGTGGATGACTGCGCGCGCCCTGGATCAGGGTCTTGCACGCCGTCACGCTGCTGGGGCTCTGGCGCGCCACCTTGGCGGCCAGGGCCAGCGCCGTGGCGGCAGCCTTGCCGGTTGGCACGACCTCCTCGACGAGGCCGATGGCCAGGGCCTTGGCCGCATCGACCCGCTCGCCGCATAAAATCATGCGCTTGGCCCAGCCTTCGCCCACCAGCCACGGCAAGTGCTGCGTGCCGCCCGCGCACGGCAGCAAACCGACGGACGCTTCCGGCAAGGCCATCTGCGCATGTTCTTCCGCGATGCGTATGTCGCAGGCCAGCGCGCACTCAAGTCCGCCGCCCATGGCATAGCCATTGATGGCGGCGATGCTGACGCCGCGAAACGCGGACAGCGCCTCGAACGCCTCGCCAAACGCGGCGGCCATGCCGAAAGCCGTGTCCTTGTTGCCGTCGGCGAACACGTTCAGGTCGGCGCCGGCCGAGAAGAACTTGGCGCCGCCGCCCGTGATCACGAGCGCATACACGTCGGGATCCGCGTTCAGGTCGGCCACCAGCTGCGTCAGCCCGTTCAGGCTGGCCAGGGTCCACGTGTGGGCGGGCGGGTTGTCGAGGGTCACCAGGGCCGTATGGCCACGGCGTTCCAGCAGTAAATTTGTATACACTTTGCTCATCGTAAGGTCTCCGTGGCGCCGTCTTTCAGAATCGCTCGCGCGACGATCAGGCGCATGATTTCATTCGTCCCTTCCAGGATTTGATGCACCCGCGTGTCGCGCACATGGCGCTCGAGCGGATACTCGCGGATGTAGCCGTAGCCGCCATGCAATTGCAGCGCATCGTTGGCCACGTTAAAACCAACATCCGTGGCGAAACGTTTTGCCATCGCGCAATACGCCGTGGCGTCCGGGCTTTCCTGGTCCAGTTTCCAGGCAGCCAGGCGCACCATCTGGCGCGCCGCCACCAGTTCCGTCAGCATGTCGGCCAGCTTGAATTGCAGGGCCTGGAATTGCGCCAACTCGCGGCCAAACTGCGTGCGCTCCTTCATGTACGCTTGCGCGCGCGTCAAGGCAGCCTGCGCCGTGCCCACCGAGCACACGGCGATATTGATGCGCCCGCCATCGATGCCCTTCATGGCAATGGTAAAGCCTTCACCTTCCGCGCCCAGCAAGTTACCGACAGGAACTTTCACCTGGTCGAAACTGATGATGCGCGTAGGCTGGCTGTTCCAGCCCATCTTTTCTTCCTTCTTGCCATACACGATGCCGGGCAAGTTGGCCGGCACGGCAAAGGCGGAAATACCGGCCGCGCCCTCGCCGCCGGTTCTCGCCATGACGATCAGCATGTCCGTCTGGCCCGCGCCCGAAATGAAGGCCTTGGTTCCATCCAGCACATAAAAGTCGCCATCCCTGACGGCCTTGGTGCGCAAGGACGCCGCGTCGGAACCCGATTGCGGTTCCGTCAGGCAATAGCTGGCCAGCTTCTGGCCTGCGGCCAAGGCCGGCACCCATTCGTCGCACAGGGCTTCCGATCCCCAGCGCGACAGCATCCAGGTGGCCATATTGTGGATGGTGATGTAAGCCGTGGTCGAGGTGCAACCACCGGCCAGCTCCTCGAAGACGATGGCCGCGTCCTGGCGGCTGAGGCCCAGGCCGCCCCAGCGCTGCGGCGTGTACAGGCCGCAAAAGCCCATCTCGCCCGCCTTGGCGATGGTTTCCACGGGGAAGATCGATTCCGCGTCCCAATGGGCTGCGTGCGGCGCCAGTTCGCCTTCGGCAAACGCGCGCGCCGCCTGCTGGAACTCGCGCTGCTCGTCGCTCAGTTCAAAGTCCATGCCAGCTCCTTATTTGAGGCTGATGGTGGTGTTGACCTTGCCCACCGAGGCCGCGTCCGTGAACCAGCGCTGGGTAATCGTTTGCGTCTGCGTGTAGAACAGCACGACTTGCTTGCCGAACGGACCCAGGTCGCCCAGTTTCGAACCGCGCGAACCCGTAAAGCTGAACAGGGGAACGGGCACGGGAATGGGCACGTTGATGCCGACCTGGCCCACGTCGATTTCTTCCTGGAAGTAGCGAGCGGCAGCGCCGCTTTGCGTGAACAGCGCCGTGCCGTTGCCGTTCGGATTCGCGTTGACCAGGGCAATCGCTTCGTCGAGCGTGTCGACTTCGACGACGATCAGCACGGGGCCAAAGATTTCCTGGTCATACACGACCATGCCGGGCTTCACGCCGGAGAGAATCGTCGGTCCCACGAAGTTGCCGTTCGGATAGCCATCGACCTTGACGTCGCGGCCATCGAGGGTCAGCACGGCGCCCTGCTCGATGCCCTTGGCGACCAGGCTGTGCACGCGCTCTTTTGCGGCGCAGGAAATGACGGGGCCCAGGTCCGGATTGTCCTTGCCGGCACCGACGCTCAAGCCTTGCGCCTTGACGGCCAATTCCGGCAGCCATTCGCGCGCTTCGCCCACCAGCACGGCGACCGAGGCGGCCATGCAACGCTGGCCGGCCGCGCCGAAACCCGCACCCAGCAACTGGTTCAAGGTCTGTTCTTTATTTGCATCCGGCAAGACGACGGCGTGGTTCTTGGCGCCCATCATGCATTGCGCGCGCTTGCCGTTCAGGCTGGCGCGCTGGTACACATGCGTACCCACCTTGCTCGAGCCCACGAACGAAATCGCCTTGATGTCCGGGTGGTCACACAGGGCGTTGACCACGTCTTCGCCGCCGTGAATGACGTTCAGCACGCCAGCCGGGATGCCCGCCTGCAAGGCCAGGCGCACGAGTTTTTCCGTCACGAGCGGATCTTGTTCCGATGGTTTCAAGACAAACGTATTGCCGCAGGCAATCGCCATCGGGAACATCCACAGGGGAATCATGGCGGGGAAATTGAACGGAGTAATGCCGGCGCACACGCCCAGCGGCTGC
The DNA here is from genome assembly GCF_001445815.1 of Janthinobacterium sp. Ant5-2-1. Taxonomy (NCBI): domain Bacteria; kingdom Pseudomonadati; phylum Pseudomonadota; class Betaproteobacteria; order Burkholderiales; family Oxalobacteraceae; genus Janthinobacterium; species Janthinobacterium sp. Ant5-2-1. The sequence continues at coordinate 39,512 of NZ_LNCE01000006.1, forward strand.
ATCACGCTGTAGGTATCGACGCCGCCGGCCACGTTTTGCGCATATTCGCCCATTTGCAGCGTGCCGATATTGGCCGCATGCTCCACCACTTCCAGGCCGCGGAAGACGTCGCCTTCCGCGTCGAGCAGGGTCTTGCCCTGTTCCATCGTCAAGGTGGCGGCCAGGTCGGCCATGTTTTCGCGGATCAACTGCTGCAATTTGAGGAAAATGCGGGCACGCGCGCCGATCGGCGTCTTGCGCCAGGTTTTGAAGGCGCGCTGGGCCGAGGCGATGGCCGCATTGACTTCATCCGGCGTGGCGAACGGTACCTTGGCCAGGACTTCCTGCGTGGCAGGGTTGACGACGTCGCGCCAGATGGTGGTTTGGGATTCAACCCACTCGCCGTTGATCAAGAGGGGAACGGTCGGAATTGTTGTTTGCGTGGTCACTCGGTGTCTCCTTGTGTGGGTATAAGTCTCTTTGCATTATTCGCACAATCGCCGCCGCGAACAAGGCGTGAAAATGCGAGATAATGCAAAGCTGAATCTGTTAATCTGCAAATATTGTAAATTTGCAGATTCCACAAACCGGGGAAGAGGAAACGCGATGGCAAAGGTTTTCATGGGCGTGCGCCTGCAGCGGCTGCGCGAGGAACGGCGCATGACGCAGGTGGCGCTGGCCAAGTCCCTGGGCATTTCGCCCAGCTACCTGAACCAGATGGAGCGCAATCAGCGCCCGCTGACCGTGCCGATTTTGCTGCGCATCGGCACGGTGCTGGGGGTCGATCCGCAAATCTTTTCCGAACACGACAGCGCCAGCCTCGTGGCCGACGTGCGCGACGTGTTCGGCGAATTGCCCGACGCGCCGCCCACCTCGATGGCGGAATTGAAAATGCTGGTGGAAAACATGCCGGAACTGGCCCGCTCGATCTTGCTGCTGCAGCGGCGCTACCGGGTGATGGCGGAACGGGCGGATACCCTGGCCGCGCGCCTCGACGATGGCAGCCGCGGCGCCAGCTCGGCGGCCCCGTCCACGGACGAGGAAGTGCGCGAATACCTGAACCGGCGGCAAAACTATATCGACGAACTGGACCGGGCGGCGGAACTGGTGGCGGGCGAACTCGATCCCGCCCTGCGCACGCTCGACGCGCTGCAAGGACGGCTGCTGGAACGCCACGGCATCGAAGTGCGCCTGTCCGATGGCGACGCGGGCATGGTGCGCAAGCACCGCTACGACGCCCAGCAACAGATATTGTGGCTACCCGACACCCTGACGGGCGGCCAGCGCGCCTTCCAGATGGCGGCGCAAATCAGCCTGCTCGAGCACAGCGAGTTAATCGACGCTCTCGTGCTGGCGGCAGGATTGTCCGGCGCGGCCGCGCAAACGGGCGCGCGCCTGGCATTTTCCAATTATTTTGCGGGCGCCCTGCTGATGCCCTACCAGCGCTTCCTGCAGGCGGCGGAAACGCGCGCCTACGATATCGAGCGCCTGGCGCACCAGTTCGGCGTGGGCTTCGAAGCCGTGTGCCACCGCCTGAGCACCATGCAGCGCCCCGATGCGGCCGGTTTGCCGTTTTTCTTCGTGCGCGTGGACCGCGCAGGCAATGTCTCGAAGCGCCAGTCGGCCACGGACTTTCATTTCTCAAGAGTGGGTGGCACCTGCCCGCTGTGGATCGTCTACGACGCCTTCAGCCATCCGGGACAGGTGCTCACGCAAGTGGCCAGCATGCCGGACGGCTGCACCTATCTGTGGATCGCGCGCCAGGTCAGCACGGCGTCGCCGGGCTTTCGCGCGCCGGGCAAGACCTTTGCCGTGGCGCTGGGCTGCGACATCTCGCAGGCGCACCGGCTAATCTACTCGAAGGGACTCGATCTGCACGACCCGAGCAGCGCCACACCCATCGGAACAGGCTGCAAGGTGTGCGAGCGCCAAAGCTGCCCGCAGCGGGCGTTTCCATCGCTGCTGGCACCGCCACCAGCATCAGCCTGATTTATTCGGCGACCCGGGCGCGCAGCGCATCGAATTCGCGCGTAAATTCCACGCGCCAGTCGCGCCGCGTGCTCTCGTCGATCCAGGCCGCGTCGAGGCCATTCAACATGAAGCCGCGCATGTCATCGAGGTCGAAGCCGAATTCGCGCATCAGCATCCAGGCGCCCGTCGGCGTCACGTGGTGCAGGGTCGGATCGTCCGTGTTCGGATGCAGTTTCAGGCCCAGCTTGGCCATGGCGCGGATCGGGTGATCGAGCGCCCAGCGCTCGGGCGCCAGGGTGCGCAAGTAATACGAATTGGTGGGCACCACGGTGAAGACAAGTCCTCGCTCCACGCAGCGCTGCGCCAGTTCCGGATTGTCGACGATCGTATAGCCATGGTCGATCCGATCCACCTTCAATTCGTCTATCGCCGTCTCCACGTTCATCCACGGCATGCCGAATTCGCCCGCATGCGCCGTGCATTTGAAACCGGCGGCGCGCGCGGCGCGGTAGGCTTCGATGAACAGTTCCGGCGGGCGATCGTTTTCGCGGTAGTCGATGCCGATGCCGATGACTTCCGGCGCGCGATAGGCCTTCATCCATTCCACCATCTGCACGGCTTCGGCGGGAGCCGCTTCACGGTCGATGCTGGGGATCAAGCGGCCTATCACGCCAAAGTCGCGCTGCGCGTCGCGGATGGCGGCCACGATGGCGTCTTGCGCCGACTCGTAGCGGATGCCCGACACGCGCACCGTGCCCGTCGGGTTCCAGAAGAACTCCGCATAGCTCACGCCATGGCCATGCGCGTCTTCCAGGTATTCATACGCCAGGCAATACAGGTCCGTCGGCGAGACGATCAGGTGCGCATCGAGCGCGCGCAGCACGCGCAGCACGCCGACGGGCTTGTCGCCGCGCGTGTAGAAAGAGTCGATTTCCTCGGGGGTGACGGCATTGCCCGTCTTGGCGGCCAGCGCGCGGAAGGTTGCCTGGCGCACCGTGCCGAACAAATGGCAATGCAGCTCCACTTTCGGCATGGCGCGTAAAAACTGTTCGATGCTCAGGGGGGAATTAGACATGAAGCTCGTTTCGTAAGGGAGTGGATCAGGCGAGAATGCCGGCCAGGCGCTGCATCAGCAACGCGATGGCGGCCGGGCCATCGGCCAGCATCGCCACCTGCGTGTTGATGGGTGCGCGGCGCGGCACGCGGAACTCGCACACCGTCATGCCGCGCGTCAGTTCGCCCGTCAATTCGATGGCCACGTGGGCGCTCTGGAACTGGAACAGCTGCGGCGCTTCCAGGTACAGGGCCACCACGGGGTCGTACATGGGCATGGGCACGGAACCGTCGGCGCTGCGGATACGCACGTACGCTTCCAGGTAGCCGGCCAGACGCTGCGCGCGCGGCGTGCCGATGGCGCGCAGCTGCCGCACTTCCCCATTCGTCACCAGCAGCTGGCGGCACAGGTTCAAGCCGAACATGCGCAGCGGGATACCGGCCTGGAACACCTGGGCGGCCGCTTCCGGGTCCGCATAGATATTGAATTCGGCCGCCGCCGTGTGGTTGCCCTGGTCGGTGGAACCGCCCATCAAAATGATTTCGACGATTTTCTCGGCGATGTCAGGCGCGCGGCTCAAGGCGGTTGCCAGGTTCGTCATGGGCGCAATCGCCATGATGGTGATCTGGCCAGGATACTTGCGCACCGCGGCGATCAGCGCATCGACGGCGTGGCCGGCAGCGTCCGTGGCCGCGCCGGGCGGCAGGATCTCGCCTGTCGTCGGCATGCCGCTGTCGCCGAGGATGCGCTGCGCCGTTTCAATGACGCCCGCCAGCGGCTCTTCGCAGCCGCGGTAAATCGGCACCGTCAAGCCATCATGGGCCTTGATGCGCAAGGCGTTGTCATAGGTGATGGCGACGGGCGCATTGCCCGCCACCACGCTCACGCCCAGCCACTCGATGTCCGGATTGCTGCCCAAGAGCAGCATCGTCAGCCAGTCATCGAAACCGGGATCGGTATCGAGCCAGATCTTTTTCAAGGGTTTGTCCATGATGATTCCAAACGAGGTTACGCAGCCAAACACAGGGCGCTGTCGGCAGGCAGCACGAACGAGACGGCCGTGCCTTCGCGCCAGGCGGCGCCACCGGCCGCGCAGATGCCCTTGACCTGGCCCAGCGGTGTTTGCAGCAGATATTCGACGGTGTCGCCGAGGAAGCCGCGCGCCAGCACGGTGCCGGGGTAGTTACCTGCCGCGTCGTCGGCGGCGCAGACGCGCACCTTGTCCGGACGCCAGCCCAGCACCGTGGTGCCGGCAGCGACGGGAGACGTGTACGGCAGGCTGGCGCCCGCGTGGTGCAGCGCGCCGTCGCGGTAGTCGAACAGGTTTTCAAAGCCCATGAAGTTGGCAACGAAACGCGTCGACGGCGTATTGAAGACGGCTTCCGGCGCGGCCAGCTGCTCGATGCGCCCGCCATTCATGACGACGATGCGGTCGGACAGGGCCAGCGCCTCTTCCTGGTCATGCGTCACGTACAGCATGGTGATGCCCAGTTCGCGCTGGATGCGGCGCAGTTCGGCGCGCATCTGCACGCGCAGCTTGGCGTCCAGGTTCGACAGCGGCTCGTCCAGCAGCAGCAGGGCCGGCTCGACGACGATGGCGCGCGCCAGCGCCACGCGCTGCTGCTGGCCGCCGGACATCTGCGCCGGCAAGCGGGTTTCAAAACCCGTCAGTCCCACGGCGGCGATCACGGCTTCCACTTTGGTTTTCAGCAGGGCCGGCGCCACCTTGCGCAGGCGCAGGCCAAAGGCGATGTTGTCGTACACGTTCAAGTGCGGGAACAGCGCATACGATTGGAACACCATGCCGATATTGCGCTTGTTCGGCGCCAGCTTGCCGATCTCGCGGCCGTCGAGCACGATACGGCCCGACTGCAGCGGCATCAGGCCGGCGATGGCGCGCATGGTGGTCGTTTTGCCGCAGCCGCTGGGGCCCAGCAGGGAAATCAGTTCGCCCTGCTCGACGTGCAGGTCCAGGTCTTTCACGGACGTCGTGTTCTTGGCGTAGCCGAGGTTCAGCTTGTGCAGTTCCAGATAACTCATGGTGTGTTGCCTCTTACATGTATTTAGAAATGCCCAGCACCTTCTCGGTCACCATCACGAAGGCCATGGTGAACAAGACCAGCAAGGTCGACAGGGCAGCGATCGACGGGTCGAAGCTGTTTTCCATGTGGCCCAGCATCTCGATCGGCAAGGTGCTGATGCCGGGGCCCGTCAGGAACAGCGAGACGGGCACCTGGTTGAACGAGGTGACGAAGGCGAGGAAGAAGGCGGCGATCACGGCGTTGCGGATATTCGGCAGCACGATCATGAAAAACGCCCGCAGGCGCGACGCGCCCAGGGTGATGGCGGCATCTTCGATATCCACGCGCAGGTTGACCAGGCTGGCGTACACGACGCGCACCGAATACGGAATCAACAGCGCGATATGGCCGATCAACAGGCCCATATACACGGGCGCATTGATGGTCAGGACCAGGTGGTGCAGCAAGCCCAGGCCGACCAGGATGGCGGGAATGATCAGCGGCGACGTCAGGATTTGCCGGATGGCGCCGATGCCCGGTGGTGGCATGCGCGAAAACGCATACGCGACGGGGATGCCCAGCAGCAGCGCGATGACGGTAGCGATCAGGCCGATTTCCAGGCTGGTCTGGAAGGCGCGACGGAACTCGGGCGCCGACCATACTTCGATGATCCAACGCAGCGAGTACGACTCGGGCGGGAAGGCCAGGGTTTCGCCGCCGGAAAAGCCCGCCAGTACGACGATGGCGAAAGGCCCCAGCAGGAACAGGAACACCAGCCATAAAACGGCACGTGAAAACAAGCTTTCTTTCATACGGAACTCCGGCTCGAGGAAATACGTTTAAGGCCGGCGTTGACCAGCAGGGTCATGCAGACGAGGATGACGGCGATGACATTCGCGGCGCCGAAATCGCTCTCCACGCTGACCTTCTGGTACAGCAGCGTTTCCAGCATCAGCACCTTGGTGCCGCCCAGGAGGGCCGGCGTCACGTAAGCCGTCACGCAGCCCGTAAAGACGAGCGTGCCGCCGACGACCAGGCCTTCCTGCGTTAGCGGCAGGGTGACCTTGCAAAACACTTGCCAAGGATTGGCGCCCAGGGTGGCGGCAGCCGGTTCCACGTCGCGCGGCAGGTTTTCCAGCGCGCCCGCCAAGGACATCAGCATCAATGGCAGCAGCAGTTGCAGCAGGCCGACAAAGACGGCAAATTCACTGAACAGCAAGCGCAGCGGCTCTTCCGTGAAGCCCATGTTGACGAGCGCCGCGTTGAGGGCGCCGTTACGGCCCAGCAGCACGATCCAGGCGTAGGTGCGCGCGATCGGCGAGACCATCAGCGGCAGGATCATCATGCCCACCACCAGGCCGCGCCATTTCGGCGACACGCGCGCCACGGCTTGCGCGGCTGGGTAGCCGAGGATGATGGACGCCAGGGTCACCAGCGCGGCGATGCGCAAGGTGCGCCAGAAGATGGTGCGGTTGAATTCCTGCGAGAAGAAGTCGACGAAGCGGTCCACGCCCCACTGCATGCCGTCGCCGACGCGGAAGGCGTCGACCAGCAAGGCCAGCACGGGCAGCAGGAAGCAGACGACGATAAAGATCAGCGCCGGCAGGACCAGCAACAGTCCCAGACGCTTTTTTGGATCAGCAAACATGGTGTTCTCTCCTCGTCACCACTATTTGCTCATGGCCTTGTTCCACTGCGTCATCCAGTTGCTGCGCTGTTTGATGATGGTTTCCGGCTTGACGAATTTCAGCGAATTGATCTGGTCTGCGCCATAGGTATTGAATTGCGCGGCCGCCACCGACAGGCGCACGTCCTTGTTGACGGGCGAGTCGACCAGGTTGGTCGCCAGCTGCGTCTGCACTTCCTTGGACAGCCAGAAATCCATCAGCTGGTAGGCCAGGTCCGCGTTCTTCGAGCCGGCGACGATACCCATCACGTTCATGCCGGCCGCCTGGCCTTCGGCCGGGATGCTCCACTTCAGGGGCAGGCCCGTCTTGAGCATTTGCGACCACGTAAAGCGCGCCACGGGCGCGGCCCAGATTTCATCCTGGGCGAACAATGCCGCCAGCTGCGCGCTGTTTTTCGAGAACGTGACGACGTTGCCCTTCATGCCGACGATCTTGGCAAAGCCGGTCGCGTAGTCGTCCGTCTTGCCGCCCCAGGCCGCATCGGCCATGCGCAGCATCAACGGCCCCTGCGTGGTGCTCACGTCGGGGAAGGCCACACGGCCCTTCAGTTCAGGGCGCCACAGGTCCTTCCAGGACGTCAGCGGGGCGATCTTGTCGCTGCGGTAGACCAGGCCCACGGAATACAGGGTGTAGCCGACGGCGAAATTGCCGCCGATGGGGTTTTTCGCCACGTCGTACAAGGCTTTGTAATTGCTCAGCTTGGAGTAATCCATGGGCTGGATGACGCCTTTTTGCGCCGCTTCCAGCATGCCGGAATCGGACAGCAGCACCAGGTCGATCACCGGGTTCTTGGCGTGCACCACCAGCTTGGCGATACGGTCCGCGTTATTCCCCGTTTCCACCTTGATATCGCAACCGCATTTGGCCTTGAACGGCTCGTACACATACTTCATGAACAAGGGCTGGGCAATCGGGTAGGCCGAAATGACCAGCTCGCGTTTTTCCGCGTGGGCGGCGTTGGCCAGCAAGCCTAGGCTCAACGCCAACATGAGGTGCTTTTTCAAGATGCTTCCTTTCAGGAACGGCGCTGGGGACAGCGCCTGTAAAGATGAATCAGTGTCAGAAATAATGGCGCATGCCAGCGATCAGGACGCTCTGCGTCTTGCCGCCCGAGGCGCCAAAGCCGAACACGCGGGCGAACGTCGCATCGCCGGCCGCTTTCTGGTAGCTCCAGGTGATGGCGACATCGGTGCGCTTGGACAGGAAGTAATCGGCCTGGAAGTTGACCTGATGCCATTTCGGCGTCTTGTTGATCACGTCATATTTACCGGTGGTATAGAAATACGAGGCGCCCAGGTTCAGCGCTTCCGTCAGCTTGTGGTTCACGTTCAAGTCCACGTTTTGCAAGGTCAGATTGCTTTGATCCAGGTAGTGGTAGCGCACGTTGGTGTACAGCGCGCCGAACTTGGTCTTGCCCACATTATAAAAGCCTCCCGTGCCGGCGATGGCCTGGCTGTCCACGCCCGCGCCCTTGACGGCGCTCTTGTTGAAGATCAACAGGGAGCTGCCGTAGTCATTGCCGATGGCGCCATTCGGCGCGTCCGGACTGTTCGGGCGATCCATCTTGGTGTAGGCGACGGCCCAGCTGAAGGCATCGACCTTGTAGCCGGCGCCCATGCTGTAGACGCGGTTGCGGTTCGAGTCTTCCGGGTTTTCGCTGAAGCCGTACAAGCCCGTAAACGACAGGTTGCTGATGTTCGGGCTCACATACTTGACGGCGTTTTGCACGCGCAGGTTGTTGTAGCCATTGTCGTTATCGCCGATGTGCACGCCGTTACTGGCGATGACCACGGGACCCAGCAGATCCTTGACGGCTTCGTACTGGCGCCCCAAGGTCAAGGTGCCCTTGTCGTTGCTGGACAAACCCACATACGACTGGCGGCCGAACAGGCGGCCGCTTTGCGAGGCCGTGCCCGTCATGACGTTAAAACCGTTTTCCAGCACGAAGACAGCCTTGGTGCCGTTGCCCAGGTCTTCCTGGCCGCGGAAACCGATGCGGGGATTCTGGTTCGTGCCGCTCAGCGCATGCGTGCGGCTGCCGTTACCCTCATCCGATACATAGCCGATACCGGCCGACAGCAAGCCATACACTTGCACGCTGCTTTGCGCCTGCGCCACGCCGTGCGCCGCCAGCAAGCCCCCCACTACCATCGTTCCCGTCATCCATTTGTTCATCGCCGCCACCCTAAAAAGAATAAACCCTGAGTTTTTTTTGGAATTATTTTATTGATGCGTCCCTTGCATGGCCCGCTGCCGCGAGTACCGGCGCCGCCTGGCAAGCGCTTCTCCGAAGATTGTTGCCTTCAAGACAAGTTAAGACCAGTCCAGAATATGGTAAATTGCAGGATAAGAAAATTTGTTTATTTTTATAAATCCATTACTTTTTCTAATAAGCAAACCCATGCATGAACTGAGCAAGAAGATTTCCTTACGACATTTGCAAGCGTTTGCCACCCTCGCCCGGGTAAACAGCTTCAGCAAGGCTGCACAGGAATTGTGCGTGACCCAGCCGGCCCTCAGCGCATCGATCAAGCTGCTGGAAAATCAGCTGGGAAAAAAGTTGTTTAACCGCACAACCCACCAGCTGGAATTGACGCGCGAAGGCAAGCTGGCGCTCGACTACGCCACGCATTTATTGAATACGGCAAGCAACACTTTTGCCGATATCCAGCGCGCCATCGGCAGCGGCCGGCACCGCATCCGCATCGGCGCCATCCCGTCGGCCATGGCGATGACGGCCGTCGTGGTGGCGCGCTACTGCGAGCAGCATGGCGATGAAGTGGAAATCGTTCTGTCGGACATGCCCAACGACGGCTTGCTGCACGCCCTGCATTCGGGCCAGCTGGACTTTTGCGTGGGCATCGAAGTGCCCGGTTCCGTGTCGCTGGAAAGCGTGGGCCTGTTCGAAGACGAGCTGGTGCTGGTGACGGCGGGACGCCATGCGCTGGCGCCGCTGAAGGAAGTGCGCTGGGACCAGCTGGCAGGCCAGGAAATCGTCGTGTTCACCAAGGGCAGCATCTGGGAGTTCGCCTCCAGCGCGCTGCGCCAGCATGGCTTGAGCCCGTCGAGCCTGTACCAGATGATACACAGCGAGTCGCTGTACGGCGTGGTGCGCGCCGGCATCGCCGTGGGCATCATGCCCAGCCTGTACACGACCTTCCTCAACGACGAGGACCTGCACGTGGCGCCGCTGCGCCAGCCCACATGCAAGCGCAAGATTGCCCTGATGCGGCGCAATGAAATCAGCCGCAACCACCACGTGGACGACTGTTTTTCAGCGCTGCGGCAGGATTTGCAGCAGGTCGACCAGTGGTTTTGATTGCCACTGCCGGGGTCAGACCCCCGCTCGCGTCGACGCCTGCTCAGACGCTGGTGGTGGAGAGGGTCTGACCCCAGCCTTTGCGATTACTGCGCTGCTTTGAGCAAATTCGCCAAGGCCACATACTGTTCCAGGCCCACGGTTTCCGGACGCAGGGTCGGGTCGATGCCTGCCGCCTTGATCTGCTCTTCCGTAAACATGCCGGCCAGGCAGTTGCGGATCACCTTGCGGCGCTGCGAGAAGGCCTTCATGACGACGGCTTCCAGGGTCGCCTGGTCGCATGCCAGGCGCTCGGCCACGGGGATCATGCGCACGATGGCCGATTCCACTTTCGGCGGCGGATCGAAGGCCGTCGGCGGCACGATGAACAGCAGCGACATCTTGTAGCGCCACTGCAGCATCACGGACAGGCGGCCATACGCCTTGCTGCCCGGCTCGGCCACCATGCGCTCGACCACTTCCTTTTGCAGCATGAAATGCTGGTCCTGCACCAGCGGCGCGAAGTCCGCCAAGTGGAACAGCAGGGGGCTGGAAATGTTGTATGGCAAGTTGCCCACGATGCGCAGCTTCTGGCCGGCCGGCACGGGGATTTGCGCGAAATCGAATTTCAGCGCATCGCCCGAGTGGATCGTCAGCTTGGCCGGATTGAAGGTCTTTTCCAGGCGCACGATCAGGTCGCGGTCCAGCTCGACCACGTGCATCTGCTTCAGGTGGCGCAGCAATTGCTCCGTCATGGCGCCCAGGCCGGGGCCGATCTCGACCATGGCATCGTCCGGCTGCGGCCCGATGGCGGCCGTGATGTCGTCGAGGACGAAGCGGTCATGCAGGAAGTTCTGGCCAAAGCGTTTGCGGGCAACGTGTTTCATAATGTGTTTTCTATCAATGCGGTAAAGCCGGCACAGGCCGGCGGGATCGGTTGGGCAAGCAGTGTCGGGTTACGCCGTGCCGGCTAACCCGACCTACGCGCTATGCTATGGTCGGAGTGCTGGCGCGCAACATGTCGAGCGCCGTTTGCAGCGCCTGCTCCATGCTGTGGCCATCGGCCAGCCCCAGCCCTTGCGCGGCCAGGTCCAGCGCCGTGCCGTGGTCGACCGAGGTGCGGATCAGCGGCAAGCCCAGGGTAATATTGATGCCGCGCCCGAAGGTCGCATATTTCAGCACGGGCAAGCCCTGGTCGTGGTACATGGCCAGCACGCAGTCGGCGTCTGCCAGGTATTTGTGCTGGAACAGGGTGTCGGCAGGGTACGGTCCGCGCGCATCGATGCCGCGCGCTTGCGCCGCGGCAATCGCCGGGGTGATGACATCGATTTCCTCGCGTCCCAGATAGCCGCCCTCGCCCGCGTGCGGGTTCAGGCCGGTGACGAGGATGCGCGGCGCGGCGATGCCGAATTTCTGTTGCAGGTCCGTCTGGAGGATATCAAGGGTGACGGCCAGGCTGTCCATGGTGATGGCGGCCGACACGTCCTTCAAAGGCAGATGCGTGGTAGCCAGCGCCACACGCAGGGTCGGTTCGCCATGGCCGGGTTCGCCGGCCAGCATCATCACCACTTGCGGCGTGCCGGTTTTTTCTGCCAGGTATTCCGTGTGGCCGGAAAAGGCCACGCCGGCGTCGTTGATCGTGCTCTTTTGCAAGGGCGCCGTGACCATGGCGCCAAACCAGCCCGCTTCGATGCCTTCCACGGCCGCGTCCAGGGTGGCGAGCACGGAACGCCCGTTTTCCTTGTCCAGCACGCCGGGAATGACATTGTTCACGGTGGGAATATCGATCACGGCCAGGCGGCCGGGACCGAACTGGGGCAGGCCGCTGTTGCGCACGGCTTGCAGCGACAGCGCCGCCAGGCGAATCTCCGGGTCGATCAGGCTGGCCGTCAGCGCCAGGAAGGCGGCGTCGCCCAGCAGGATGCAGTTGACCTCATGCCGCATGGCCCAGGCGGCGCGGATGGAAATTTCCGGGCCGACACCGGCCGGTTCGCCACAGGTAATGGCGATGGCCGGGCGGCGTGCAAGGGGCAAGTTACTCATGCGCAATCAGTCAGCCGCATTACTGGTCTTCCGCGCGGAATTCGACGTAAGCACGGTCGCGTACTTCGCGCGCCCAGTTTTCCGTCGCTTCTTCCAGCTTGCGTTCGCGCAAGGCGTTGCGTGCCGCAGCGCGCTGCTTCTCTTTCGATACGTCGTCGCTCTTGCGTTCCAGCACTTCGATCAGGTGGAAGCCAAAGCTCGATTCAATCGGCTCGCTCACTTCGCCCGGCTTCAGCGCATTCATCGCCGTCTCGAATTCCGGCACGGTGTCGCCTGGATACAGCCAGCCCAGGTCGCCGCCCTTGGCCGCGGAACCGTCGTTCGAGAACAAACGGGCCAGGTCTTCGAACTTGGCGGCCTTGTTGTCGAGGCGCTCTTTCAATTCCAGCAATTTACGCTTGGCTTCGGCCGCCGACAGGGTCGGCGTCACTTTCAGCAGGATGTGGCGGGCATGCGTCTGCTGCACGGCGGCGACGGCTTGCGCCTCGGCAGCGCTGCGGCGGTCCACCAGCTTCAGGATATGGAAGCCCGTGTTGCTCTTGATGATAGGCGTGATCTGGCCCGGCTTCAATTTCAGCAACTGTTCCGTGAACAATGGCGGCAGACGGTCGCTATGGCGCCAGCCGATATCGCCGCCGCTCAGCGCATCGCTGGCGTCGGAATAGGTGGCTGCCATCTTGGCGAAATCGGCGCCCGTGCGCAGCTGGCGGCTGACTTCTTCGGCGCGCGCGCGGCGTGCGGCGATCTGTTCGGGGCTCGAGTTTTCCGGGATGCGCACGAGAATCTGCGCCAGGTTCAGCTCGACCTGTTCGCTGGCCGCCGCTTTTTCCGCCTCCAGGAAGTTATCCACTTCGGAATCGGAAATCTGGATCTTCGCGTCGACTTCATGTTCGCGCAGGCGCTGCATGATGATTTCATCGCGGATTTCTTCGCGGAAGGTTGCAAACGGCGTGCCTTCCTTTTCCATCTGGTTGCGCAGCTCTTGCACCGTCATCTTTTGCTGTTCCGCAATACGGCCAATCGCGCGGTCCAGGGTCAGGTCATCCACGCGGACGCCCATTTCCTTGGCCAGCTGCATTTGTGCGCGCTCGACAATCATGCGCTCAAGCAATTGACGACGCAGGTCGGCCGGATCGGGCAAGGGCACGTTCTGCGCTTTCATGCGCTGCTCCACGCTCTTGATACGGGCCGCCACTTCATTGCGCGTAATCACATCGTCATTGACGACGACGGCGATGGAGTCGATGGTCTGGCCACTGCTCGAGGCGGGGGGCGTGAATCCCTTGACCGGCGCTGGGGCCGCGGCAGCGGGCTTGGCCACAGGAGCTGGCGCAGCCTGTTGCGCCCAGACACTACTGGTCGTGGCGCCGGAAATGGCGCACAACAAAACCGTTGCAATTTTGAGTTGGTGCATACTGGCATTACGCATAATGTGTAGAGCGCTCATGAGTTCAGGTGAATAAAAAAACCGGTTTGTGCCGGCGCCGGGAACACCGGCGGCGGCAACGGTGCCTATCTTAACGGAGTGGCTGGCTCAGTGTCTGGTAACCAGGGATGGTTTTTGTAAAAGTTTCCAAGCCATTCGCGCCTAGGCCCAGGCCATTCGACAAGCCCGTCAATTCCAGCTGGAAGAAGATCGGCGTCGAGACAGTCTTGGTCGTCGTCACGAAACGCTGCGCACCCATGCGGAACACCCAGCAGTCGCCCTTGTATTCCAGGCCGACCAGGCTTTCCAGCATGCTGCGATCCTTGATGGAGTAGCTGATGCGCCCCACGCCATACAGGCGGTCCGTCAACGGCCATTGCGTCGACACTTCCGCGTTGCGCAGCACATCACGCTGAAAACGGTTACTGAAATTCAATACCTTCTTCGGCCCTGGCTGATATTGCAAGGTGTAGTTGTAGCTCATCAGGCGGCGATCGCTGGGATTGTACTGCACCAGGCTGTCGGCGGTCCAAGTCTCGGACACGCGGCCCGTCGCGGCCAGCAGGATATCCGAGCGCGACTGGTTAACGGGCGTCGTCGAATTGAGCTGCACGCGCTGGTCGGCAAAATAGAAACGCTGGCCGAAGGTCAGGCGCATGCGCTCCGTGCCGTCCGACTGCAGGAAGCGCGAGACGACGGCGGCCGTGACCTGGTTGGCGTCGCCGATGCGGTCGCTGCCGACAAAACGGTTTTCAGTGAAAATCTGCGTCAGGTTGAATGTGCCCTCGGCCGTATCGAAGTTCGGAAACTGCGACTGGTCGCGGTACGGCGTGTAGACATAGAACAGGCGCGGCTCCAGGGTTTGCGTGCCGCCCTTGGCGCCGAACAGATTCGTGTCGCGTTCAAACACCAGGCCGCTGTCGACCGAGAACGTCGGCACGGCGCGCGTAAACGAGGTGGTTTTAAACAGCGCCTTGGTCCTGGCGTCATTGTCGAGCTGATACGCGCTCGCATTGAGCATCAGCTTGGGCGTGACGAAGTAACCAGGGCGCATGATGGGGAAACTCACCTGCGGCACGGCTACAAAGCGCGAGCCTTGCACCTGGGTCGGATGCGCGAAGCGCGTCGCTTCCGCATCGAAGCTCCAGTCGAAGCCGCCCCAGACGTCGTATTTGCCAGCGTGGAAGTTTACCGCTGGCAAACGGTCATACGGGCGCGGCACGACCACGTTGGGATCGGGATCCTGCAGCACCTGGTAATTCTGCACGCGCGCCGTCAGGTTCCAGTCCTCGGTGCGGTAATCGGTGCGCAATTCGCGCAGCAACTGGCGCTCGGTGGCGGTGGCGACGGTTTTCGAGAAATCGTTCGGGTAATTATTGTCGGACGCCTCGCGCAGATCCCAGCTGTAACTCCAGCCCTTGGCCAGCGCCTGCTCATGCTTGGACTTGATCATGTAGCGGTTGGTCTTGGTTTGCTTGTCGTTAGGCAAGAACTCGAACGACGTTTCGCCCTGGTACAGGCCGGCATCCGTCTCGCCCATGTAGCGGCCCGTCGCACCGAGCTGGATACCGCGTCGCTGGATATAGCGCGGGAACAGGGTCAGGTCGCGGTTCGGCGCGATGTTCACGTAATACGGCATCAGCAGCTCGAAACCGTTCTTCGAGGCAAAGCCCGGCGTGGGCGCCAGCCAGCCCGAGCGGCGCGCACCCGACAGCGAAAACGAAATGCCCGGCGTGCCCAGGATCGGCACGTCCTTGAAATAGATGATGGTCTTGCTGCCGGTGCCCACGTCGCGGCCCGTGTCGAGGTTCAAGGTGCTCGATTTCAAGTACCAGTCCGGATTCGGCCCTTCGCAGGTACTGTACGTGCCGTCGATGACAGTGGCTTCGTCGGGATTGATGAAATCGACGCGTTCGGCCTTGCCCTGGCCGCCGCCCACTTCAAAGCGGTACGTCGGGTTGAGCAGGAAACCCTTGCCGGTCTCCATGTTCAGTTTCAAGACGTCGCCCGTATAGTAATCGCCGAAACGCCACATCTTGATATGGCCCTCGGCATCGAACTGATCTTCAACTTGTTTGTAACAAGCTGTATCGGCCGTCATTTTTGTGGTTTTTCCGCGCTCAATCACGACATTCTGGTCGAGATTGACCTCCCTTTCGGGACGACCGTTCATGCTGTTCGCCGTCATGACGGTGGGCGCGTCGGGATCTTCCACATGCACCGGACGCGGTGCTTTCTGGGCGTGGACAGGCACCGTCGTGGCGGCGACGAGCGCGCTGATGGCGAAAGCCCAGCGCTGCGAAGGGGGGGAGGCCGAAAACCAGCTCATGAATTGGAAGGGGCAAGCACCATGACAGGCGATTTTTTGATTTGAATCCCTTATTATATGGGAATCTGTGCGACACGCCTTAAAGCTCGGGTAGCTGGCCCCGGTCGCAACGTAGCAGTAACGACTAGCAGCGCAGGAACTGCGCAGGCAATCACTGGTTTACCAGTGATAAAACAGTGAGGGGCTCCCCGGAATACCCATTCTTGGCAAAACAAGACACGCTGCGAGAACGTGGCTTGTCAGTCTTATACGCCCGCCGCATCACCGGCGAGTAGCTATCCCTTTGCCTGTTTTTGTTTACAAAAAACATTGAAACTGTAGTTTATTTGCAAAGCTTGTGGATATTTTACATTTGCTTACAATTTTCTATATTTCAACAGTTTTCTGCAAGACTCGGTTTTCTCTCAGCCGAGTCATACCCGAGTGAAACTCTTCGATATCTTGTCATGCTTCAGTGTTGCAACTGCTGCCATGACCGGATGTACGACCATCTGTCACCTACTTGAGTGTGCGTCGCCGGTAACGGCGGGGTGCAAAGCCTCAGGGACAACGTACCCCCATTCTTTTTCGGCAGCCCGGCGTGCGAACGCTTGGCTGGAGACTGCGAGCAGCGATGCGGTCCAGGGGCTAGGTGAGTGCTGCAAGGGCAATGTTATGTGAACCATCGTCTGAACCCTCGTAAATATTAATAGGCCAAAGCTGCTGGCAGGCCTAAACCAAACGGTACGTGGCTGGTTACCTCCGTGGATTCTGGGGATACGTCGTCATTCAGCCACCGGGGGAAAGATGGGCCCTAAACAGCCAGTCGCGATGTAGCTGTCGCGTCGATATCGTTGGGAACGTGGTAAGCCCGATTCCCTGCCGCTCGATCAAAGAACCGAGATAGCGGCAAGCAAACCGCAAGGCACGCCCTTGGGGGAGCGGGTAGAGGAGGATGGAGAAAGCGAATGCCGGGCTGTAATGGTCCGGATAGGGATTCAAGATTTGTCCCGGCTTGAAAGGGTGCCCACTTCCATCTGGTGTAATAGTCGTCATACGACTGTACTGGCTCCAGGCAGTCATCATTTTCAACCACCCCGAAGGGATGCAGCTCACCCTTCGGGGATGCGCTGTGTCTCGTCGGAGCAACTACACGAGGTTCAGCATGAAAGTAACCGCCAGCAGTCTTGCCGGTTCTGCGTCCTCGCACGTGCCAACCGAATGGGTCGCCATCAACTGGCGGCTCGTACAACGCAACGTGAGAGCCATGCAGCATCGATTAACGAAGGCTACACAGGAAGGCGACTGGCGCAAGGCGAAAGCGCTGCAAAGGTGGCTAACCCACTCGTTCAGCGCGAAGGCGCTGGCAGTCAAACGAGTGACAGAGAATCAAGGCAAACGAACCGCAGGCGTGGACCAGCAGTTGTGGGACTCAGCAACGCAGAAGTTCGCTGCCATTGCGCAGTTGAAGAAACAAGGCTATCGGCCCCTGCCATTACGGAGGGTCTTTATTCCCAAGTCAAATGGAAAGATGCGCCCACTGGGCATCCCTACCATGCGGGACCGGGCGATGCAGGCGCTTCACCTGCTGGCCTTTGATCCGGTCTTGGAAACGCTGAGTGATCCCAACTCATACGGGTTTCGCAGAAATCGCTCAACGGCCGATGCGATGTCGCAAATTTTTCTCCAGACCTGCCGGAAAGTCTCGGCAACCTGGGTGTTGGATGCGGATATCAAAGGTTTTTTCGACAATATCAACCATCAATGGCTGGTCGACAATGTCTTCATGGATAAGTCGATCCTGTCTAAATGGCTGAAATCCGGGGTAATTGACCGGAAGCAATTGATGGCAACCACAGCTGGAACGCCACAGGGCGGCATCATCAGCCCTGCCCTTGCGAATTGGACGTTGAACGGGCTGGAGACTGAACTGATTGCGCACCTCGGTGCGAAATTCGGCAAGTCAAAGGCAGGCAAGCTTAAAGTCGGTGTCGTGCGATATGCGGACGATTTTGTCGTTACCAGTGGATCGAAGGAATTGCTGGAAACGGAAATCAGGCCATGGATCGAAGCATTTCTTGCAGTCAGGGGATTGCGACTGTCCAGTGCCAAAACCAAGCTCGTGCACATCGATGAGGGCTTCGACTTCCTGGGGTGGAACTTCCGAAAATATTCCGGGACACTACTCATCAAGCCAAGCAAGAAGAACATGAAAACGTTCTATGAAAAGCTGAGGAAGACGATTAGCGAAAACATCGGGGCGAAGCAGGAGAATCTCATTCGATTGCTAAACCCCATGCTGCGGGGCTGGGCGCAATATCACAGCCCTGTAGTCGCCAAGGAGGCGTTTTCGACGATGGAGTCGCTGCTGTACTGGCGGCTTCGTCGCTGGGCCATGCGCAGGCATCCGAAGAAAACCGACAGTTGGATACGCGACCGATATTGGCGCCCAACCGAGAGTGGAAATCGGGTGTTTGCAGCGGACGTTGTCACAAAGAATGGCAATAAGACCATGAAGGAACTGTACTCGTTACCAGGTACGGCGATTCTGCGTCACACGAAAATCAAGGGCGGCTATCACCCCTACGATCCGCAATGGGAACTGTACGGCGAAACCCTTCGGCAGGAACGCATGTTGAAAAACATGTCTTACCGGCGTGAGTGGGCCAAGCTCTACCTCGACCAACGTGGCTTGTGCGCTCTGTGTGGATACGAGATGAACATGGAAACCGGATGGCATGACCACCACATGGAATACCGTGTGGCAGGTGGTTCCGAGGCCCTTGGAAATCGCGTATTATTGCACCCAAATTGCCATATAAATGTGCACGCAAACGATTTACACGTTGCGAAGCCGGTCCCTGCATAGGGACTTTTATTATGCTTGAGCCGTGTGCGGTGAAAGTCGCACGCACGGTTCTTAGGGGGGAGAGCTTTCAGCAATGGGGTTCTCCTACCCTCCGCACCATCAACCCGATTCCACAGGCCGCTTAATGTCATTCTCCCCCAATTTCTCCATCGCGCCGGCCTCCGCCGACGCTCGCCTGACCCTGTTGAAAGCCTGGTTGACCTCGCTTAACCTCGTCGCGCCCGAATCCGCCCGCCCCGCTTCCAGCGATGCCAGCTTCCGCCGCTACTATCGTCTCGATGTTCTGCCAGGCAATACAACATTGCCAGGAAGTACACTCATCGCCATGGATGCGCCGCCCGAGCGCGAAAACGTGCCTGCCTATATCAAGGTGGCCGGCTTGCTGAAAGGCGCCGGCGTGTCCGTGCCCGACATCATTGCGCAAGACCTGGAGCAGGGCTTCCTGCTGCTGTCCGACCTGGGCACGACCACCTATCTCGACGCCCTGAACCACGACAACGCCAGCGTGCTGTACGCCGAAGCGCTGGAATCGTTGATGAAAATCCAACTGGCCAGCCAGCCCGACGTCTTGCCCGAATTCGACCGCGCCTTCATCCTGCGCGAAATGAATCTGTTCCCGGAATGGTTTATCGGCAAGCATCTGGGCGCCACCTTGACGGATGTGCAACAAACCCAGCTGGACAAGGTCTTCGAAGCCATCACGGCGAACATCTTGTCGCAGCAACAAGTATTCATGCACCGCGACTACCATTCGCGCAATTTGATGCACATCAACGATGGCTCCATCCCGAATCCCGGTATCCTCGACTTCCAGGACGCCGTCTTCGGCCCCGTCACCTACGACATCGCCTCGCTGCTGCGCGACGCGTATATCCAGTGGGATGAAGAACTGGTGCTCGACTGGGTGATCCGCTACTGGCAGCGCGCCAAGCAGCTGGGCTTGCCAGTCAATCCCGACATCGACGCCTTCTACCGCGATTTCGAATTCACGGCCCTGCAGCGCCACCTGAAAATCCTCGGCCTGTTCGCGCGCCTGAATTACCGCGACGGCAAGGATCTGTACATGGGCGACCTGCCAACCGTGCTCGACTACGTGCGCAAGACAGCCAACCGCTATACGGAACTCAAGCCGCTGGTGCGCTTATTGGACGCACTCGAAAACAAGACGCCGCAAGTTGGCTATACATTCTAGGCACTTTTCCGCTGCGCGGCCTGTCCGCGCAGCCGACTTACCGATACTGAAAACGAATCCCCATGAAAGCCATGATCTTTGCCGCAGGCCGCGGTGAACGGATGCGTCCGCTTACCGATACCTGTCCCAAACCGCTGCTGAAAGTGCGCGGCCGTCCGCTGATCGTCTGGCATGTGCTGAACCTGGTGCGCGCCGGCATCACGGACATCGTCATCAACCATTCGCACCTGGGCCATTTGATCGAGGAAACCCTGGGCGACGGCAGCGCATACGGCGCGCGCATCGCCTATTCGCCCGAGACCACGCCGCTGGAAACGGCGGGCGGCATCGCCCAGGCGCGCCACTTGCTGGGCGAGGAACCGTTCCTCGCCATTTCCGGCGACATCTATTGCCCTTATTTCGACTTCAAGCAGGTGCTCGACGTGCTGGCCGACAAGGATGTGCTGGGCACGCCGTACCCGGCCGACCAGCGCGATATCGCCTGGGCCTATCTGGTGCCCAACCCCGACTTCCACCCGAAGGGCGACTTCGGCCTGACCTTGTTCGCGATCAACAATACGGACGACACCAAGTGGACCTTCGCCAATATCGGCGTGTACCGTCCTGAAATGTTCGACGGCATCGCGCCCGGCAGCCACGCCAAACTCGGCGATTTGCTGCGCCGGTACGCGGACCAGGGCCGCGTGGGCGGCGAAGTCTATCCGGGCGAGTGGACGAATGTGGGTACGCCAGCGCAGCTCGACGTGCTCAATGGCGTCAGGGCCAAGGCAAGCACGACATGATGGCCAATTACGCGGCACGGCGCGCGGCGCTGCTGGCGCAGATGCTGCCGGGCAGCGTGGCCATCCTCGCCACAGCGCCCGAAGTGCCGCGCAACAGCGATTGCGATTATCCATATCGCCACGACAGCTATTTCTATTACCTGAGCGGTTTCACGGAACCCGACAGCGCAGTGGCCCTCGTGGCCGCCAGCGCCACGGCGCCCGCGCGCGCCATCCTGTTTTGCCGCGCCAAGAACACGGAACGCGAAATCTGGGATGGCTTCCGCCACGGCCCCGAGGCGGCGCGCGCGAGCTTCGGTTTTGACAGCGCCTTCCCCATCGAGGAACTCGACGTGGAAATGACGCGCCTGCTGGCCGACTCGCCCGCCATTTATTATGCGCTGGGCGGCAGCCTCGATGCGCAAGTGAAGCTCTGGCGGCACAACGTGCGGCAAAAGGCCCGCAGCGGCGTCACGGCGCCCGCCATCGCGCATGATATCCATGGCATGCTCGACGCCATGCGCCTGCTGAAAGACACGCAGGAACAGCAGCTGATGCGCCGCGCGGCCGCCATTTCCAGCGCCGCCCACGTGCGCGCCATGCGCGCCACGCGTCCCGGCATGCACGAATATGCGCTCGAAGCGGAGCTGCTGTACGAATTCCGGCGCAGCGGCGCGCAGTTCCCCGCCTATTCCTCCATCGTGGCGGGCGGCGGCAACGCCTGCATCCTGCACTACAGCGCCAACAACGCGGTCCTGCAAGACGGCCAGTTAGTGCTGATCGACGCCGGCTGCGAACTCGATGGCTACGCCTCGGACATCACGCGCACCTGGCCCGTCAACGGCCGTTTCAGCGGCCCCCAGCGGGCGCTGTATGAACTGGTGCTGGCGGCGCAGCAGGCGTCGCTGGACATGGTGCGCCCCGGCTTGCCGCACAGCGCCATCCACGAAGCGGCCGTGCAAGTGCTGGCGCAGGGCATGCTGGACCTGGGTTTGCTGGACCGGCAAAAAAGCGGCAGCGCGCAGGACGTCATCGCCGACAAGGCCTACATGCCCTTCTACATGCACGGCACCAGCCACTGGCTGGGCATGGACGTGCACGACGTGGGCGCCTACCGCGACACGGGCGCGCCCGGCAAGCCGTGGCGCGCTTTGGCGCCGGGCATGGTGCTGACGGTGGAACCGGGCATCTACGTGCGCCCCGGCGCGGGCGTGCCGGAGCAGTTCTGGCACACGGGCATCCGCATCGAGGACGATGTGCTGGTCACGCCGCAAGGCCATGAAGTCTTCAGCACGGCGCCCAAGAGCGTCGCTGAAATCGAACAACTGATGTCACAGGATTAACGCCGCCGCATGCATACACCGCCCCCTTTCGATCTCGCCATCTGCGGCGCCGGCCCCGTCGGCATGGCGCTGGCCGCCCTGCTGGTGCAGCGCGGCAGACGCGCCGCCGGCATCGTCCTGCTCGACGCCAAATCCATCGAACAAGCGAGGCGCGATCCGCGCACCATCGCCCTGTCGCACGGCAGCCGCCAGATTCTCGAGGAAGCGGGCGCCTGGCCCGTGGCAGCGACCCCGATTCACCAGATCCACGTGTCGCGCCGCGGCCAGTTCGGGCGCAGCCTGATGGACCGCAGCGAGCATGGCGTCGAAGCGCTCGGTTATGTGGCCCGTTACGGCGCCGTCGTCAGCGCGCTGGCCGACGTGTGCGGGCGCCTGGGCGTGGCCAGCCTGCGCCCGGCCCTGGTGACGGGCAGCGTGGAAGACGCCGAGGGCGTCAGCGTGCAGATCGACCAGGCGGGCGCCGCGTCGAGCTTGCGCGCCAGCCTGCTGGTGCAGGCCGAGGGCGGCCTGTTCGGCCAGCAGCCGGAACGCGCCGTCAGCCGCGACTATGGCCAGAGCGCCATCATCGCCCATGTGCGCGTCAGCAGCCCCATCGCGCACCGCGCGTATGAGCGCTTCACCGACGAAGGCCCGCTGGCCCTGCTGCCGCAGGACGATGGCTACGCGCTCGTGTGGTGCGTGCCGCCCACGCGCGCCGAGCAATTGCTGGCACTGGACGACGCTGCCTTCCTGGCCCGCCTGGGCGCCGCCTTCGGCAGCCGCCTGGGACGTTTTACCCACACGACGCCGCGCCTGGCCTATCCGCTGGGCCTGAACGCACAGGCGAACGGCACGGCGCGCACGATCGCCATCGGCAATGCGGCGCAAACCCTGCACCCGGTGGCGGGACAGGGCTTGAACCTGGGCTTGCGCGACGCCGCCGTGCTGGCCCGCGTGCTGGCGCAGGACAGCAGCCCGGCCGGACTGGCACGCTACGCCAGTCTGCGCCAGGCCGACCGGGGGCTGACCGTGCGCGTCACCGACACCATGGCGCGCATCTTCACGGGCAGCGCCCCCACGCAAGGCTTGCTGGGCCTGTCGCTGGGTTTGCTGGACGCATTTTCCCCAGCACGCAAGGCATTGGCTGGACTGATGATGTACGGCCGCCGATAAGGCTTGACAATAAGGAAAGGGAACGGGCGAAAAAGAAACAAGCGGGCGATCCGGCATGGAATAAACGGCCCGCGGATGCGACAATGGCTGTCACCTGGTTTCTGGCGACCGTTCCATGACAGATGCATTGCCCGCAGCACCGCCTGCCGCTCTTCCCGAAGTGCTTTTTTCCCGCCTGCTGGAAGACGCCCTCGACGCCGTCATCATCATCGATGAGCATTGCCGCATCCGCTATATCAATGGCGCCATGCAGGCATTGTCGGGCTATGCCAGCGGGGAATTGCTGGGCCAGACTTTGAACGGCCTGCTGCCCGACGCCGTCGGCGCGCAGCATGACAGCCACGTGATCAATTACATCCGCAGCTCGCGCACCTCCAGCGTGCTGGGCAAGATACGCGAATTCGCCATCCGCCACCGCGACACGCAAATGATCCCCATCGAAATGAAGGCCATGGACTTGGGCGTCGTCGACGGCATCCGCTATTTCGGCGCCTTCCTGCTCGACGTGCGCGAACGGCGCGAACTGGCGGCAAAAAACGCCAGCCTGCTGGCGCAGCTGGAACAGCAGGCGCTGCACGATGCGCTGACGTCGCTGCCGAACCGGCGCGCCTATGAAGCGCAAGCCGCGCAGGCGATGGCGCGCGCGGCGCGCAGCGGCGCCGCCCTGACCGTGGGCGTGGCCGACCTCGACCATTTCAAGAAGATCAACGACCGCTACGGCCATGCCGTGGGCGACGCCGTGCTGCGCACGGTGGCGCAGGCGCTGCGCGACACGGGACGCATCACCGACGTGGCCGCGCGCCTCGGCGGCGAAGAATTCGGCCTGCTGTTCCCCGACGCCAGCCTGCAGCAGGCGCACGTGGTGGCCGAACGCATCCGCGCCGCCGTGGCCGCCGCCATCACCCCGTTGCCCGATGGCGGACAGCTGCAGGTGACGATCAGCATCGGCGTGGCCTCCCTGACGGCCGGCGCCACGCTGGACGCGGCCATGTCCGATGCCGACAAGGCCCTGTACGCGGCCAAGCACCAGGGGCGCAATAAAGTCGTAGCGGCAGCGGCAGCCGAATAAAAACGGCCCGCGCAAGGCGGGCCATCCGGTCGCTGCAAGCCGTCCTTATTCGACGGCTTTGAGCATATCCTCGATCACCTTCTTCGCATCGCCAAACACCATCATCGTGTTCGGCTGGTAGAACAGGTCGTTGTCCAGGCCCGCATAGCCGGACGCCATCGAACGCTTGTTGACGATGATGCTCTTGGCTTTATAGGCTTCCAGAATCGGCATGCCGGCGATCGGCGATTTCGGATCTTTCGCCGCCGGGTTGACGACGTCGTTCGCGCCCAGCACCAGCACCACGTCCGTCTGGCCGAATTCGCCGTTGATGTCTTCCATCTCGAAGACCTGATCGTACGGCACTTCCGCCTCGGCCAGCAACACGTTCATGTGGCCCGGCATGCGCCCCGCCACGGGGTGGATCGCATACTTGACGGTGATGCCCTTGTGCGTGAGCTTTTCCACCAGTTCCTTCAGCGAGTGCTGCGCGCGCGCCACGGCCAGGCCGTAGCCGGGCACGATGATGACGGTTTCCGCATTGCTCATGATGAAGGCGGCGTCGTCGGCCGAACCTGATTTCACGGGGCGCTGTTCCTGCGCACCGGCCACGCCGGCCGCCGGCGCATCGCCGCCGAAGCCGCCGAGGATGACGTTGAAGAACGAGCGGTTCATCGCCTTGCACATGATGTACGACAGGATCGCGCCGGACGAACCGACCAATGACCCGGCGATGATCAGCATCGAGTTATTCAGCGAAAAACCGATGCCGGCCGCGGCCCAGCCCGAGTAACTGTTGAGCATCGACACCACCACCGGCATGTCGGCGCCGCCGATGGGGATGATGATCAGCACGCCCAGCGCAAAGGCGATCAGGGTCATGACGATGAACGGCGTCCACGCCGGTTCGACGCCATCGGCGAAGCAAAACGCCAGGCCCAGGCCCACCATCACCAGCGCCAGCACCAGGTTGAGCATGTGCTGGCCCTTGAAGCTGACGGGCGCGCCCTGGAACAAACGGAACTTGTATTTGCCCGACAGCTTGCCGAAGGCGATCACCGAACCGGAGAAGGTGATGGCGCCGACGAAGGTACCGATGAACAGCTCGAAGCGGTTACCGATGGGCAGCGCCTCGCCATGCTTGGCAATGTTAAAAGCCCACGGTTCCGACACGGCCGCCACGGCGATGCAGACGGCCGCCAGGCCGATCAGCGAGTGCATGGCCGCCACCAGTTCCGGCATCTTCGTCATTTCCACGGTTTTCGCCAGGTAGGCGCCGATGGCGCCGCCCGTGACGATGCCGATGATGACGAGGGTCAGACCCATGCCGCCCGTCTGCTGTTCCTTCAGTTTCAGGATCAGCGCCACGGTGGTGACGGCGGCAATGGCCATGCCGCTCATGCCGAAGGCATTGCCGCGGCGCGCCGTCGATGGCGACGACAGGCCTTTCAGGGCCTGGATGAAGCACACCGAGGCGATCAGGTACATCATCGTCACCAGGTTCATGGTGACGAAGCTCATGGCGTGACTCATTCTTTTGCTCCTTGCTTGGCCTTCGGTTCTTTTTTACGGAACATCTCGAGCATGCGCTGCGTGACGAGGAAGCCGCCGAACACGTTGACGGCGGCCAGCGCCACGGCCAGGGTGCCGGCCACTTGCGCAAGCGGGCCATCGGTCAGGCCGGCCGCCAGCATGGCGCCGACGATGATGATGGCGGAAATGGCGTTGGTGACGGCCATCAGCGGCGTATGCAGCGCCGGCGTGACGGTCCAGACGACGTGGTAGCCGACATAAATGGCCAGCACGAAGATGATCAGGTTGGTGATGGTGTGACTGATTTCCATGATGTTGTTCTCTCCGGCGCCGCGTTATTTACGTAAGATTTCGCTGCCTGCGCAAACCAGGCTGGCCTTGATGATTTCATCCTCGCGGTCGATCAGCAATTGATCGTCCTTGTCGATGATGAGCTTCAAGAAGTCCAGCACGTTGCGCGCATACAGGGCCGAAGCGTCGGCCGCCACCAGGGTCGCCAGGTTCGGCTCGCCCACGATGTAGACGCCGTGCTTGACCACCGTCTTGCCCAGCTCCGACAGCGGGCAATTGCCGCCCTGCTCCACGGCCAGGTCGACGATGACGGAGCCCGGTTTCATGGCTTTCACCGTTTCTTCGGAAATGAGCACGGGCGCGGCGCGGCCGGGAATCAGCGCGGTGGTGATGATGATGTCGGCCAGTTTCGCCCGTTCGTGCACGAGTTCGGCCTGGCGGCGCATCCAGTCGGCCGGCATGGCGCGCGCATAGCCGCCCGAGCCCTTGGCGATCTCTTTTTCTTCATCGGTGAGGAAAGGCACGTCGAGGAACTTGGCGCCCAGCGACTCCACTTGTTCCTTCACGGGCGGGCGCACGTCGGACGCCTCGATGACGGCGCCCAGGCGCTTGGCCGTGGCGATCGCCTGCAGCCCTGCCACGCCCACGCCCATGATCAGCACGCGGGCGGCCTTGACGGTGCCGGCCGCCGTCATCAGCATCGGCATGAAGCGCTGGTAGGTATTCGCGGCCACCAGCACGGCCTTGTAGCCGGCGATATTTGCCTGCGAGGACAGCACGTCCATCGACTGCGCGCGCGTGATGCGCGGCACGGCTTCCAGCGCGAAGGCGGACAGGCCGGCCGTGGCCATGGCGGCGATATTGTCGGCATCAAACGGGTTCAACATGCCGATCAGCACGGTGCCGCTGGCCATCAGGGCTCGTTCACCGGCATCGGGCGCGCGCACCTTGAGCACGATGGCGCAGCCATAGGCTTCCTGGGCGGTGCCGATCTGCGCGCCGGCGGCGGCATAGGCATCGTCGGGAATCGACGCTTGCAAGCCCGCTCCCGACTGCACGACGACTTGATGCTTGGCTGCCAGCTTCTTGACTGTCTCGGGCGTTGCCGCCACCCGCGTTTCACCAGGCCGTGTTTCGGCCGGTATGCCTATCCTCATGATGCCTCCGCTAATTGATAAACTGACTAGAATCTAACACGGAAAGCAGCGCGTTAAACGTTTGTGAACCAGCAACTTTTAGTCGTACGACACTAATTTCATCAGCATCCCATGATTTGTTTCACCATGCGGCGCGGCGACCATATTGTGGGAAAGGTGTGTCAATCTCACCACAGTCGAGCACGTGTGCGCGCTTGTTTTGACCACAGGGAAAGCCTATATTAGCGGGCGCTTCCTGCCATCTTGCTGACTAAGCCCCCATGCTAGTGCGCTCCCCGGGAAAGACGTAAGTACCTCCCACCGCTATTTGCTAAAACGTTGTCATTTATCAATATGTCCGCGCAACAAAAGGCCGGCTTCAAACCGCGCGCGCAGAACAAGATAAAATGTCGGCTCTTTCAAGGATGGAATCATGCCGAGAATCTGGAAACCCTCTGTCACCGTTGCCGCCATCGTCGAGCGCGATGGCCTGTTTTTACTGATTGAAGAAGAGACCAGCGAAGGCATCAAAATCAATCAACCGGCCGGCCACCTCGACCCGTTCGAGTCGCTGGAACAGGCGGTGATCCGCGAAACGCTGGAAGAAGCGGCCTACGATTTCATCCCCACGGCACTGGTCGGCATGTACATGTCGCGCTATCAGTCGTTGCGCACGGGCGAGGACGTGACCTATTTGCGCTTCACCTTTTGCGGCACGGCCGGCGCCGAGCATGACCGTCCGCTGGACGAGGGCATCATCCGCACCCTGTGGATGACGCGCGACGAGCTGGCCGCGTGCCAGGAGCGCCACCGCAGCCCGCTGGTGCTGCAGTGCGTGGACGAATACCTGGCTGGCCGGCGTGCGCCGCTGGCCCTGCTACACACGCATGCGTCCGTTTTCAATAGCGCATAGCAATACGCATTGCCATATTATTAAAGTACACTGGAAAGCAAGATGAGCAAGAAGAAAGTCGTTATCGGCATGTCCGGCGGGGTCGATTCCTCGGTCGCGGCATGGATGCTGAAGGAACAAGGCTATGAAGTCATCGGCCTGTTCATGAAAAACTGGGAAGATGACGACGATTCGGAATACTGCTCCACGCGCCAGGACTGGATCGATGCGGCCAGCGTGGCCGATGTCATCGGCGTCGACATCGAAGCCGTCAATTTCGCCTCCGAATACAAGGACCGCGTGTTCGCCGATTTCCTGCGCGAATACCAGGCCGGCCGCACGCCGAACCCGGACGTGCTGTGCAACGCCGAAATCAAGTTCAAGGCCTTTCTTGACCACGCCATGACCCTGGGCGCCGACCTGATCGCCACCGGCCACTATGCGCGCGTGCGCCAGGCGCCCACCGATGCGGGCCGCTATGAACTGCTCAAAGCCGTCGACGCCAGCAAGGATCAAAGCTATTTCCTGCACCGATTGAACCAGGCGCAGTTGTCCAAGACTTTGTTCCCCTTGGGTGAAATCCCGAAAACGGAAGTGCGCAAGATCGCCGAAAAACTGGCGCTGCCGAACGCGCAAAAGAAGGATTCGACGGGCATCTGTTTTATCGGCGAGCGCCCGTTCCGCGAATTCTTGAACCGCTACCTGTCGTACAAGCCGGGGCCGATGAAAACGGCCGACGGCAAGACGGTGGGCGAACACGTGGGACTGAGTTTTTATACCCTGGGCCAGCGCAAGGGCATCGGCATCGGCGGCGTGAAGTCGTACCAGAACGCGGACGGCAGCAGCGACGCCTGGTATGTGGCGCGCAAGGATATCGCCAACAATACCCTGTGGGTGGTGCAGGGCCATGACCACCCGTGGCTGTTGTCGCCCGCCTTGAGCGCCGACCAGGCCAGCTGGGTCGCGGGTGTGGCGCCGCAGACGGGCGCCTTGAGCGCCAAGACGCGCTACCGTCAGGCGGACGTGGCTTGCCAGCTGCTGCCGGATGGGAATGAACACTTCGGCCTAGCCTTCGACCAGGCGCAATGGGCCGTCACACCAGGCCAGTCGGCCGTGCTGTACGACGGCGACGTGTGCCTCGGCGGCGGCATCATCGCCAGCGCGACGGGCCTGGCTTAAAGTTAGCTTGGTTAAGTTGATTTTTACTAATCCAACTCAATAACAACACCTGAGAAAATCGTAGCGAGCGGCAGTGAGTTGTGGCCGAGAAGCGCAACTGTACTTTAGTACAGTGAGCATCGCCGGCCGCAAATCGCGACGCACAGTAGATTTTATCAGGTGTCTTTCGCGGCGGCGGCAAGCGCCTGCTGCTGCTTGCGCACCATGGCAATCACCGTATTGCGCACGGTTTTCAGGACCGTGTCGGCCATGAACGGTTTCACGATGAAGCCCGACACGCCCATGGCGAGGGCTGCCTGCAGCGAGGCGGCGTCGATGCCGCCCGAGACCATGAAAATGAGCGTCTTCGGATACTGGGCGCGGATGGTTTGCACCACATTGGTCCCGTCTTCCACCTGCTCGCGCGCGATGCAGACGAAATGCGGATGGTGCTTGACCAGCAGCGCCAGCCCCAGCGCGCTCGTATGCGTCTGCCCGCAGACATCGTAGCCGCCATCGGTCAGGACCGTGTTCAGCAGGCCGCGCGCCACGGCGCTGCTATCGATCAGGACTGTCTTTAACATCATGATTTACTTCCCTTGCTTGATTGTTCTTGCCTGGCGCTCTACTTTTCCCACACCAGCTTGTTCCAGGTGACGCCCAACGTGACATCCGTTTTCAGCGCAACTAACTTTCTTGAAAGATACAGTATTTCCCGCTCTTTTCGCAGGCTTTCGCCCAGCGCACCGGGCAAAATGCCCGCGCCGGCCATCACGGCGTCGATATTGCCGTAGGCGCGCAACAGTTTCGCCCCCGTCTTCAGGCCGATCTTCGATACGCCGGGGATGCTGTCGGTGACGTCGCCCATCAGCGCCAAGAGGTCGGGCAGCAGTTCCGGCGGCACGCCGAACTTTTTCTCGACCCAGGCGTGGTCGTGCCAGACGCCCTTGAAGTGGTCCCATACCAGCGCGCCGTGGGCGATCAAGCCATGCAAATCCTTGTCGGTGGTGGCGATGACGGCCGCGCCGCGCCCCTCGTGCAGCCAGCGCATGACGGCCGTGCCGATCACGTCGTCGGCCTCGACCTCGGGAATGCTGACCACGTGCATGCCGAAGCTGGCCAACGTGGCATAGAAGCCCGGCAAGGCGTCGCGCAGCACCTGCGGCATCGGCTGGCGCCCCTCGCGGTAACCGGCATACAGGGCGTGGCGCCAGGTGGGGCCGCCAAAGTCGAAGGCCGGCAGGATGTGCGTCGGCTCGTGGTCGTTGATGAGGGTGCGGAACGACGACAGCGCATGGCGCAGCGCGATCTCCGCCTTCAGGTCGGAATCGGGTTCAGGACTGGCTTCGTAGACGCGGCGTACGATATTCAAGCCGTCGATAGCGAGGAGTCTGGCCATGCGGTAAATGGATACTGATTGAATTGATCATTTTACCGTATGGAGCAAGCACTATTCCCCGCGAATTCCGCTTGGCAGGTTTTACGCGGCGTAACAACGCCTAACAAAACCGTAGCGAGCGGAAGTGAATTGTGGCTAAGAAGCGCAACCGTACTCAAGTACGGTGAGCATCGCAGGCCGCAAGTCGCGACGCGCAGTAGGTTTGGTTAGGCGTTCTCATTTGGCGAAATCGTAGGGCCCGCCCCGCTCCAGCGCCCGCTGATAGGCAGGCCGCGCATGGATGCGCTGCAGGAACGCCGTCAGCTTTGGCAGGCGCTCGTCGAGTCCGCCGCGCATGGCGGCCGCTTCCAGCGGAAAGCTCATCTGGATGTCCGCCGCCGTGAATTCATTGCCGGCAAACCATTTGCTGTTCTCCAGTTCCGCTTCCATATAGGCCAGCTGGCTTTTGATATTGGGCAGGATGAAGCTGCTCTTGACCTTGCTGGCGATGCCGCGCGCGATCGGTTTGACGAAAAACGGCATCGGCGACGATTCGACCTTGTCGAACACCAGCTTCATCAGCAGCGGCGGCATGGCCGAGCCTTCCGCGAAATGCAGCCAGTAGGTCCAGCGCAGCTTCTCCGGCGTACCCGCCGCCGGGATCAAGCGGCCATTGCCGTAACGCTCGACCAGGTACTCGATGATGGCGCCCGATTCGGCGATGGTGTTGGCGCCATCCGTGATCACGGGCGACTTGCCCAGCGGATGGACGGCCTTCAGCGAGGCGGGCGCCAGCATGGTTTTCGGGTCACGCTGATAGCGCTTGACCTCGTAGTCGAGGCCCAGTTCCTCGAGCAGCCAGAGTACGCGCTGCGAGCGCGAATTGTTCAGATGGTGGACGACGATCATGGTTTTCCCGTTAGGCGATGGTTGAGTTCCAGTATAGCCGGGACGGCCGGATCGGGGCGGCGCAAGGGAATCGGCAAAAATAATTGCGAAAAACAGTATTTTCAATTGATAACTTTTCAGTATTCCCTTATCTTGTTTTGTTTCCAATAAGTAAGGAAACCCCCTGTGGATTTCGACACCAACAACACCACGCCCCAGCGCGAAGCCATTACCTTCAGCGCCACGGGCAGCGAATACTTCCGTATCTGGATCGTCAATCTGCTGCTGAGCATCGTCACCCTGGGCATTTATTCCGCCTGGGCCAAGGTGCGCCGCAACCGCTATTTCTATTCCAGCACCCACCTGGCTGGCAGCAGCTTCGAATACCACGGCAATGCCGTCGCCATCCTGAAGGGCCGCATCGCGGCCGTGGTATTGATCGGCGGCTACAACATCGCCTTCCAGGTCTCGCCCATCGTCGGCCTGGTCATGCTCGTGCTGATGATGGCCGTGCTGCCATGGCTGGTCTGGAAAAGCCTGCAATTCAAACTGTACAACACCAGCTACCGCGGCATCCGCTTCGGCTTTGACGGCAGCGCCAAGCAAGCCTACAAATACTTCCTGTGGCTGCCCATCCTGAACACCTTCACGGCTGGCCTGATGACGCCGTTCCTGCACCAGCGCCTGAAGCGCTTCCAGCACACGCAAAGCCGCTTCGGCAGCAGCAACTTCAGCTTCGACGCCTCGGTCGGCAGCTTCTACAAAACCTATTTGCTGTTCTTCGCCCTGCTGCTGGCCGGTTTCCTCGTCCTGATCTTTGTCGTCTTCGCCAGCGTCTTCGCCACGTTTGCCACCGATGCCAACGATGTCACCAAGGCCGGCAGCATCTTCGGCGCCGTGGCCGCCCTGTATGCCTGGGCCTTTATCGTGCTGCCGCTGTTCCTGACCATGATCCAGAACCTGATCTGGAATCACACGCGCTTGCAGCAGCACCAGTTCCAGTCGCAGCTGACGTGGGGCCGCACCACCTTCATCATGCTGACCAACCTGCTGGGCATCGTCGTCACCCTGGGCCTGTTTTCGCCATTCGCCCAAGTGCGCTGGCTGAAGTACCGCCTGGAAGCGACGTCGATGCTGGTGCATGGCAGCCTGGATGCCTTTGTCGCCGCCACCGGAGAGCAAGTGTCTGCCACGGGCGAAGGCATGGTCGACCTGCTGGACTTCGACCTGTCGCTGTAGCATGACGCTCGACCATCAAGCGCCGGGCGCGGCCCCCGTGCCCGCGCGCTATTTCGACGGCCAGACCTCGCGCCTGTACCACGTCACGCTCAGCGTGCGCGATGGCGTGGCCGTGCTGGCCGGCGATATCGAGCGCAGCTGCCCGCTGGGCGAGCTGCACGTGTCCGAACGCAGCAGCCACGCCGTGCGCAAGGTCAGTTTTACTGATGGCGCCTATCTGGAAATCGCCGACCAGGCGGCCTTCAACAGCCTGCTGCACGACACGGGCCACCGCGACGGCTGGGTGGTGCGGCTGCAGCAAAGCTGGCGCGGCGCCCTGCTGGCCACGGTCGCCACCGTGCTGGCCCTGTGGCTCAGCTATCAGTACCTGCTGCCCGTGGTGGCAAAGGGCGTCGCGTATGCGATTCCCCAGTCCGTCGAGCGCCAGCTGGGCCAGGGCGTGCTCGATTTCCTCGACAAGCACGTGTTTGAAGCAAGCAAGCTCGCTGGCGCGCGCCAGCAAGCCTTGCGCGCCCGGTTCGCGCGCCTGGCCACGCCCGGCGACAGCACGCCCGAGCACCGCATCGTTTTCCGCAAGAGCAAGATCGGTCCGAACGCGTTCGCCCTGCCGTCCGGCGACATCGTGCTGACCGATGAAATGGTGGCACTCATGCCGGACGACGACGCCATCATGGGCGTGCTGGCACATGAACTGGGCCATTTGCAGCAGCGCCACCTGACGCGCCGCCTGATCCAGACTTCAGCCGTGGGTGCCGGCGCGGCGCTGCTGTTCGGCGACGTGTCGACCGTGGTGGCGACCCTGCCGCCGCTGCTGCTGGACTTGAAGTATTCGCGCGACGTCGAGCGCGAAGCGGACGACTATGCGATCGCCATGCTGCGCCAGAACGGCATCGCGCTGGAACACCTGGCGCAAGTGTTTGTCGCCTTGGGCAAGCTGGACCACGGCACGCCCTACCTGTCGAGCCATCCGGCCAGCGCCGAACGGGTCGAGCGCATCCGCGCAGCGCAGCGATAACCCTCACGCGGCGTCCAGCGGGCGCCGCGTTCTTTCCCTCCAGCACGTTCCGCGAATCGAAGGTAGACTCAGCTGTATCAGTCTGACTTCACCGGAGTGCCCATGCACCTAGTACCATTTCGCTACCTGACCTTCATTGCGACGGCAGCCATCTTTGTCCTGTCCCTGTTTTACTACGATCATTACTGGCTGCCCGTGCTGGCCGGTGCGCTGACCCTGGTCGGCATCAGCGACCTGCTGCAAACGAAGCGCGCCCTGCGCCGCAACTACCCCATCCTCGCGCATTTCCGCTTTTTCTTCGAGAGCATCCGCCCCGAAATCCGCCAGTATTTCCTGGAAAGCGACAGCGAAGCGACGCCGTTTTCGCGCAGCCAGCGCAGCATCGTCTACCAGCGCGCCAAGGAACAGACGGACAAGCGCCCGTTCGGCACCCAGCTCGACGTGTATGAAGCAGGCTATGAATGGATCAACCATTCCATCGCTCCCGCCAAGGTCACGGGCCACGACTTCCGCATAGAGATCGGCAACCATCCGGACTGCCCGCGCACAAAACCGTATTCGGCCAGCGTCTTCAATATTTCGGCGATGAGCTTTGGCGCCCTGTCGGCCAACGCCATCCTGGCCCTGAACGGCGGCGCGCGCAGCGGCGGCTTCATGCACGACACGGGCGAAGGCAGCATCAGTCCCTACCACCGCGAAAACGGCGGCGACTTGGTATGGGAAATCGGTTCCGGCTACTTCGGCTGCCGCAACCAGGACGGCACGTTTTCGGAAGAACGCTTCATCGCCAACGCCAGCTCGGAGCAGGTAAAAATGATCGAGCTGAAGATGTCGCAGGGCGCGAAACCAGGCCACGGCGGCGTGCTGCCGGGCCCGAAAGTGACGATCGAGATCGCCACCACGCGCGGCGTGATGGTAGGCGAGGATTGCGTCTCGCCGGCTGCGCACAGCGCCTTTTCCACGCCACTGGAAATGCTGCACTTTATCGACCGCCTGCGCACGCTCTCCGGCGGCAAGCCGACGGGCTTCAAGCTGGCCATCGGCCATCCGTGGGAATTCTTCGCCATCGTGAAAGCCATGCTGGAAACGGGCATCACGCCCGACTTCATCGTCGTCGACGGCAGCGAAGGGGGCACGGGCGCCGCGCCTCTGGAATTCACGGACCATGTCGGCACGCCGCTGCAGGAAGCGCTGGTGCTCGTGCATAACACGCTGGTGGGCGCCAATCTGCGCGCGAAAATCAAGATCGGCTGCTCGGGCAAGATCATCACGGCCTTCGACATCGCCCGCCTGCTGGCGCTGGGCGCCGACTGGTGCAATTCGGCGCGCGGCTTCATGTTCGCGCTGGGCTGTATCCAGTCGCAAAGCTGCCATACGGACCGCTGCCCCACGGGCGTGGCCACGCAAGACCCGCAGCGCCAGCGCGCGCTGGTGGTGCCCGACAAGATCGCCCGCGTGGCGCACTTCCACCAGAACACCATGAAAGCGCTGGCAGAACTGATCGCCGCCGCCGGCCTGGCGCATCCGCAGGAACTGCGCCCGCACCATCTGGTGCGCAGAATCTCGCCGAACCAGGTGAAACTGGCCTCGGCCCTGCTGCCCTTCCTGGAAGCGGGCCAGCTGCTCGACCCGAGCCAGCTGCCGCAACTGCCGCCCGTGTTCGGCCTGTACTGGCCGAAGGCGCAATCGGCCTCGTTCCAGCGCCTGGATTGATGCGGGCATTGCGCAAGTGGAGCAATACCACTTAATAACCACTTGCGCAAATATCTGAATCCAATACAATACCAAAATAAGTATAAAACCAAGGCAGCTTTTCCGGTGATTGTCCAGACGCGTCACCAGGGGCCAGAATACGGACTTGTCGTCATCAGAATGAATACCGGAGGAGTTGCAGCATGGAGCAGGGTTTGCGCGAAAAAGTAGGACAGCTATTCATGGTGGGCTTCGATGCCCTGCAGGCGGACGAGCATATCAAGACCTTGATACGCGAAAAGAAGGTGGGCGGCGTGATCCTGTTCCGCCGCAACGTGCACACGCCCGCGCAAGTGTCGGCGCTGTGCCGCGAACTGCAGGAAATCAATGCGGAAGTATCCGACATTCCACTGCTGATCTCCATCGACCAGGAAGGCGGCATGGTGATGCGCATCGAACAGGGGGTCACCCCGATTCCCGCAGCGATGGCCTTCCAGGCGGCCGGCTCCATCGACGACTGCGAGCGCATGAACCAGATCAGCGGCGATGAAATGCGCCAGGTGGGCATCAATATGCTGCTCGCGCCCGTGCTGGACGTAAACAACAACCGCAACAATCCCGTCATCGGCGTGCGCGCGTATGGCGAGGATGCCGCCACCGTCATCGACTACGGCATGGCGGCCATGCGCGGCCAGCGCGCCAGCGGCGTGGCCGTCACCGCCAAGCACTTCCCCGGCCACGGCGACACGGCCACCGACACGCATTACGCCATGGCCCTGGTCCCGCACGACAAGGAACGTCTGCGCGCCGTGGAACTGGCGCCGTTTCGCGCGGCCATTGCCGGCGGCGTGGATGCCATCATGACGGCGCATGTGGTTTTCCCCGCCTTCGAGGCCGATACCAGTGTGCCGGCCACCCTGTCGAAAGGCGTGCTGACGGACCTGCTGCGCGGCGAGTTGAAATACCAGGGCGTCGTCATTACCGATTGCCTGGAAATGGCGGCCATTGCCGACGGCGTCGGCATCGCCCAGGGCGCCATCGCCACCTTGCAGGCGGGCGCCGACATCGTCCTCATCTCGCACCGCGAAGCGCAGCAGACGGCCGCCATCGACGCCGTCATTGCCGCCGTGGAGCGCGGCGACATTGCGGTCTCGCGCATCGACGCGGCTTGTGCGCGCGTGGCTGAACTCAAACGCAACCGCGCCGTGCGCGACTGGCGCGAGCGCCCGGTCAATCCGCCGGCACTGATGCAGCCGGCCGCCATGGCCCTGTCGCAGCTGCTGCAAAAAGCGGCCTTGCGCGTGCAGGGAGACTACCGCCCGCTCGACGCCAGCCTGCCCGTGGTCCTGCTGACGGTGGAAGTGCGCTCGCGCAGCGAAATCGACGAAGTGGCGCTGGGCCGCAACAAGGAAGCGCGCAGTTCGATGCTGCCGGCGCTGCTCGAAGCGGGCCTGGACGTGCGCGAGTACGCCTTGTCGGCCGAGGCGCTGGACGACGAAGTCAACGAGGCCATCGCCTTTGCGCAAGGCGCGCGGCAGATCGTGCTGCAAACGTATAACGCCATGTTCGTCGACGGCCAGCGCCGCCTGGTGGACGCCCTGCCACAGGATAAACTGTGGCTGGTGGCGGGCCGTCTGCCCTACGACCTGGATCTGGCGCCCGACGCGCAAGGCCGCCTGGCCGCCTTCGGCTGCCGCCCGGCCGCGCTGGTGCCGGTGGTCGACAAGCTGGCCGGCAAAGCGTAAGCGCAGCGCTACAGACGTAAAAAAACCCGCATGCGCGGGTTTTTTTCATTCAGCTTGGTGCAACGGGCGGCAACGCCGCCACCGCCAGCAAGGCAAACGGTCCGAGGAACAGGCCGATGCCGAACCAGAGTCCCCCGTGGCGGCCGCGCCGGCTGGCCAGCAGCCAGGTGGCGACCGCAAACAGAAACATGAAGATCAACAGTATCGCCATTGCCACTCCTTGCCATGCGGAAAGCCCAGTGTAGCCCACGGGCGCGCCCGTGACTACACTGAAATCAGCGCTGCACCTGCATCAGGATCACGCGCTTGCTGCTGCCGTCGGCCGGCGGCGTGGCGGACGGGGGCGGCGGGCTGTCGCAGGAGCCGCAGGAACCGCAGCCGCTGCCGCAACCGGGCGCCACCTTGAAGAAGGTCGACATCTTCGCCTCATCGAGGCCGCAGCGCACGAGGCCACGCACGATGGCGCGGCGCAGGCCGGCCGGCAGGTACTTGGTCGAAAAATGCAGCAGCGCGGCTGCGACGATCAGGGCGACGATGAGGGTTTGCCACATGATTTTCTCCTAAGCGCCCAGCATCAGGGCGACGCGGTATGTGATGAACGAGGCGGCATACGCCAGGGCGAACATGTAGCCGGCCATCAGCAACGGATAGCGCCAGCCGCCCGTCTCGCGTTTCACGACGGAGAGGGTCGACAGGCACTGCGGCGCGAACACATACCAGGCCAGCAGGGACAGCGCCGTGGCCATCGACCACGAATGGGCGATCAGCGGCTCCAGGGTGGAAGCGAGCGCATCGCCCGTTTGCGACAGCGCGTACACGGTGCCCAGGGCGCCGACGGCCACTTCGCGCGCCGCCATGCCCGGCACCAGCGCGATGCAGATCTGCCAGTTGAAACCGATCGGCGCGAAGATCACTTCCAGGCCGCGGCCCAGGATGCCGGCCAGGCTGTAATAAATCGGCGGATGGATCGCGTTGTCCGGCGGGCCGGGGAAGGTGCTGAGGAACCACAGGATGATCATCAGGCTCAGGATGATGGTACCGACGCGCGTGAGGAAGATCTTCGCGCGCTCCCACAGGCTGACGGCCAGGTTGCGCAGGTGCGGCCAGTGATAGGCAGGCAGTTCCAGCAGCAGCGGCTGGTTGCCGCGCACGCCCATGCTGCGCTTCATGACCCAGGCCACGGCCATGGCCGAGATGATGCCGGCAAAGTACAGGACGAACAGCACCAGGCCTTGCAGGCTCAGGTAGCCCCACACCTGGCGTTCGGGGATGAAGGCGGCGATGATCAGCGCATACACGGGCAGGCGCGCCGAACACGTCATCAGCGGCGCGATCATGATGGTGACGAGGCGGTCGCGCGGATTCTGGATGGTGCGCGCCGCCATCACGCCGGGAATGGCGCAGGCAAAGCTCGACAGCAGCGGAATGAAGGCACGACCCGACAGGCCCACGCCGCCCATCAGGCGGTCCAGCAAAAAGGCCGCGCGCGGCAGGTAGCCGCAGTCTTCCAGGCTCAGAATGAAGAAAAACAGGATCAGGATCTGCGGCAGGAAGACCAGCACGCTGCCGACCCCGCCGATGATGCCTTCCACCAGCAAGCTTTTCAGGTGACCGTCGGGCATGTTCGCCGTCAGCACGGCGCCCAGGTGGCCCACGCCATCGGTGATCATTTCCATCGGCGTGGCGGCCCAGGCAAACACGGCCTGGAAAATCAGGAACATCAGCACGGCCAGGATGATGGGGCCGAAGACGGGATGCAGCACCACGTCGTCGATCTTTTCCGTCAGGTTGCCGCTGTCGCGCGTGTCGTTGCTGACGGCGGCCAGGATGCGGCGCACTTCGCGCTGCGTTTCTTCGACGCTGACGGCGTCGATGGCCGCCAGCGGTTTCGCTTCCACCACCGGCAGCGGCAGCATGGCGTCGATGGCGTCAAGCAGGGCTTTTTCGCCATCGTGCTGCACCGCGATGGTTTCCACCACGGGCATGCCCAGTTCGGCCGACAGCCTGGCCGTGTCGATCAGCATGCCGCGCTTGCGCGCCACGTCCGTCATGTTCAGCGCCAGCAGCATGGGCAGGCCCAGGCGCTTGACTTCCAGCACCAGGCGCAGGTTCAGGCGCAAATTGGTGGCGTCGACGACGCAGATGATGGCGTCCGGGCGCGGGTCGCCCTTGCGCAGCCCGCCCACCACGTCGCGCGTGATGGCTTCATCGGGCGTGGTGGCCGACAGGCTGTAGGCGCCCGGCAGGTCGAGCACGCGCACGGGCTTGCCGGCGGGCGACGTGAAATGGCCTTCCTTGCGCTCGATGGTCACGCCAGCGTAGTTCGCCACTTTCTGGCGCGCGCCCGTCAAACGGTTGAACAGGGCGGTCTTGCCGCAGTTCGGATTGCCCAGCAAGGCAATTTGTGGCTGATGCGGCGGCTTGTGCACGCCCGCATCGACGATTGTTTCGACAGCACCCATGGTCATTCCGGTTGAAGCAGCGGTTGAATCGTAATCAGCGCCGCTTCGAAGCGGCGCAGCGCGAAGGTGGCATTGCCCACCTTGACGGCCAGCGGATCGCCGCCGGGAATGCCGCGCTTGAGCATGCGGATGCGTTCGCCGGGAACGAATCCCAGCTCCATCAATCGGCGGACGAGGTCAACGCCGTCCTCCGTCTGTCCTGCCGCGTGGGGCGTGATATGCAACACCGTGCCGCTCTGGCCGACTGCCAGCGCGTCGAGCGTCATCATGGGTGGAACTAGAGTCATGAGCAAATTCCGTTCAAATTAAGAACACCGGGGACAGACTGCTGCGCGTGGCGCATCGCCTTTGACCTGGATGTTGTGAGGTAAAACGCAACTGTTGCGCATTACCGACAAGCGGCCTTTCAAACTGTCCGGACGGTGACCGTCCGAGACAATACCAGCATTATAAACATGAATGCGAATAGTTTTTATTTAGCCCGGAGAGCCGCCCCCGTCAAGGGCTGCGCGATCCGAAAAAACGGCATATCGAGGCGCCGCGCCATGCCGCCAACTGCCGCACACTTGATCAAAATCGCTTGCATTGTCCCGCACTTTGCGCGACAATGAAACGTAATGATAATGATTCTCATTAAAACACTAGCAACAATGCTTCCAAGCACTAGTGTCTGTTCATCCTCCAGCCAGAAGGTGTATCAATGATTGTATGTGTCTGCAACAACATATCTGATCGTGAAATCCGTCAAGCCGTCGATCTTGGCCTGTCCAGCATGGCCGAACTGCGCCGCGACCTGGGCGTGGCCACCTGCTGCGGCAAATGCCACACCTGCGCACGGGAAGTGCTGAACGATCACCTGAACGCCACCGTGGCGCTGCAAGAAACCGTATTGATGCGAGCTGTACTGACAAACTAAAGAAAGCGATGAATGCCATGACGATGATGCCCCCGCCCGTAACGGTGCAGGCCGTGCAGCAATTTGCCGACTTCGACAAGAAGCGCAGCAAATTCGCGCCGCTGATGGCCATCGTCGTCCTGCATATCGCCGGCTTTTACGCCATCCAGAGCGGCCTGCTGAGCCGCGTCGTCACGGCGGCCATGCCGACCATCACAACCATCAGCATCATCGCCCCGCCGGCGCCGCCGAAACCGCCGGCACCGTCCGTACCGAAAACCGTGGAACTGAGCGCGCCCGTGCCGCGCGCCGTGATCCCGCCGCTGCCGATGATCGCCGTCGCGCCGAGCGAACCGACGATCACGCCGCCGCAGCCGACGCGCGCCGAAGCGGCGCCTGTCGCCACCGCCGCGCCAACGGCGCCAGCAGCACCGTCGCCGACGCCACCGGCACCGTCGACGCCGCGCACCGTCAGCAGCGTCGAATACATCAAGGCGCCGCAACTGATCTACCCGAATCTGTCGCGCCGCCTGGGCGAAAGCGGCACCGTCGTGTTGCGCATCCTGATCAATGAAAAGGGTTTGCCCGAGCAAATCCTGATTCAGAAATCGACCGGCTACACCAACCTCGATGAAGCGGGCCGCCAAGCCGCGCAGCGCGCGCTGTTCAAGCCGATGATCGAAAACGGCAAGCCTGTCCCCGTGTACGTTTTAGTACCGCTGACCTTCCAACTGAGCTAGCCTTCCGGCGGCACTTTCGCCGCTGCCAGCCCGCAAGCACCGCACCATGTGCCCTGCTTGCTTTTTTGCGCCCGTTTTAGTCAAGCGATTTGCTTGTTTCAGTCTGCCAGCCTACATCCCCGGGCCAGGCAGACTTTTTTTTGCCTGCTATGGGATCAGACCCTCAACACCGCCAACGCCCAGTTCAGCGCCAACGTCGCCGGGGGTCTGACCCCAGCCTTACATCTCCGCCCACATTCTGAGAAGGTTGTGATAATGCCCCGTCAGCCCCACCGTCGCCGGTGAATCGCCATGCGCCGCGCGCACGCTCTGGATGTTCTGATCGAGCTCGAACAGCATGCTGCGTTTCCAGTCCTCGCGCACCATGCTTTGCGTCCACAGGAAGGAGCAGATACGCTCGCCGCTGGTGACGGGCAGCACCTGATGCACGCTGCTCGACGGATACACGATCACGTCGCCGGCCGGCAGTTTCACTTCATGCGTGCCGTAGGAGTCCACCACCACCAGCTCGCCGCCTTCGTATTCGTCCGGCTCGCTGAGGAAGACGGTCGACGAGACGTCGGCGCGCATCGACTGCATGCCGTTTTTCGGCGTGCGGATGGCGCCGTCGATGTGCAGGCCATAGTGCTCGCCGCCCGCATAGCTGTTGAAGAATGGCGGCAGGATGCGCAGCGGCAGCACGGCGGCAAAGAACAGCGGATTGGCCATCAGCGCGCGGCTGACGATTTCGCCCAGCTCCAGCGCCAGCGGCGAACCTTCGGCCAGCTGGCGGTTGCGCTTGACTTGCGCGCCTTGCGCCCCGACGCTGGCGCGTCCGTCGACCCAGTCCGTCTGCGCCAGGCGCTGGCGAAACTGCGTCACCTGTTCCGGCGTCAGCACGCCGGGTATATGCAGCATCATCTTGCTATCCTTTTTTCAGTAAATATCGCTGCCCGATTATCGCATCGCGGGCAGCGGCCAAGAAGATACAAAAGCAAGAACGACCAAACATTTCCGGCCTTTTCAGCGCGGCCATGCACGCGTGCCAGCGGCGGCAAAACAGCGCCGGAAACGCGAATGAGAATGGCCTTCATTTTCCTTAACAAATAAAAAACGGCGCAAGTGGGCAATCCACTTGAGAATGGGTTTTATTCGCACGATATTTACGTTAAAAAGACGGAAAAAAGCCGTTTAGCACCGGAAATCGCCGGCATTTTGCGCTATCATGCGGGCATAGCGAAACCGGCAACCTGCGCGCCACCAGGCAGCCAACGCCACCCGGCAGTGAACGCCAGCAGCCTGCGGTTTCATCATCGAACGCGACACAGAACAAAGGAAATCCCATGAAGGGCGATAAAGAAGTCATCCGCATGCTCAACGCACAGCTCACCAACGAACTGTCGGCCATCAACCAGTACTTCCTGCATGCGCGCATGTACAAGCACTGGGGCCTGGAAAAGCTGGGCAAGAAGGAATACGAAGAATCGATCGGCGAAATGAAACACGCCGACAAGCTGATCGACCGCATCCTGATGCTCGACGGCCTGCCGAACCTGCAAGCACTGCACAAGCTGCTGATCGGCGAGAACACGCCGGAAATGCTGGAATGCGACTTGAAGCTGGAACGCGCCGCGCACGCCACCGTCAAGGAAGGCATCGCCATCAGCGAAAAAGCGGGCGACTACGTCTCGCGCGACCTGTTCCTGATGATCCTGGAAGACACGGAAGAGCATATCGACTGGCTCGAAACGCAGATCGACCTGATCGCCAAAGTCGGCATCCAGAACTACCTGCAAAGTCAAATGGCCGTGGAAGAATAATCTGCAGCACCCAACAAAAAACCGGCAGGCTTGCCGGTTTTTTTACGCCTGCCGTCAAGCCTTGCCGGTCTGCGGCGGGCGCAGCTTGACGAACAGCACGGCCACCGCCGCGCACAGCAGCAGGGCGCCGGCCAGGCGGATGACGTTCTCCGGATTGCCGCCCAGCCAGCTGCGGTAATACAGGGGCAAGGTGAAGATCTGGATGATCATCGGGATGACGATGAACATGTTAAAAATGCCCATGTAGACGCCCGTGCGCTCGGGCGGAATGCAGCCGGCCAGCATGATGTAGGGATTGCCCATGATGCTGGCCCAGGCCAGGCCCACGCCCAGCATGGGCAGCAACAGCAGCGCCGGGCTGTGGATCAGCGGGATGCTCAGCATGCCCACGCCGGCCGCGCACAGGCACAGGCTGTGCATGCGCTTGGGGCCGAAGCGGCGCGTGAACGGCACCAGTGCAAAGGCGGCGACAAAGGCGACGAAATTGTAGAAGGCGCCCACCTGCCCGTTCAGCAGGCCCGCGTCGCGAAAGCCTTGCGACGCGGGGTCCGTCGTGTGAAACAGGGTTGCCGCCAGCGACAGCGCGATGTATTG
Source organism: Janthinobacterium sp. Ant5-2-1 (assembly GCF_001445815.1). NCBI lineage: Bacteria > Pseudomonadati > Pseudomonadota > Betaproteobacteria > Burkholderiales > Oxalobacteraceae > Janthinobacterium > Janthinobacterium sp. Ant5-2-1. The sequence goes on from NZ_LNCE01000006.1 coordinate 83,122, forward strand.
CCAGTAGCAGAACAGGGCGTACCACTGGAACAGGTTGACGAGGGCCAGCTGCTTCATGGTCGCCGGCATGTCGCGCAGGGCCGCGCCGATATCGGCCAGCGTGTGGCGCCAGCCCGGCGGACGGCTGCGGATGGCCGCCAGTTCGGCCGCCGTGAGCGGGTTTTCCGGCGTCGTCTTCAGGGTCCACAGCACCGAGGCGAGCGAGAACACGGCGCCGATCAGGAAGGCGGCGATGACGATGTGCGGGATATGACTGCCATTGACGGCATCCTTGTTCATGCCCAGCATGACCAGCAGCGACGGCGTCAGATAGGCCAGCGTCTGCCCCAACCCCGTAAACGCGCTTTGCGTGAGAAAACCCAGCGAGTGCTGTTTCTTGTCGAGCTTGTCGCTGACAAAGGCGCGGTACGGCTCCATCGTCACGTTGTTGGCCGCGTCGAGTATCCACAGCAGGCTGGCCGCCATCCACAGGGTGGGACTGAACGGCATGGCCAGCAGGCCCAGGCTGCACAGGATGGCGCCGATCAGGAAGTACGGCGTGCGGCGGCCCCAGCGCGTCACCGTGCGGTCGCTCATGGCGCCGATCAAGGGTTGCACGAGCAGGCCCGTCATGGGACCGGCCAGCCACAGGTAGGGCAGGCTCGCCTCGTCGGCGCCCAGGTATTTGTAGATGGGGCTCATGCTGCTTTGCTGCAGCCCAAAGCTGAACTGGATGCCGAAAAAGCCGACATTCATGTTGACGATCTGCCAGAACGACAGATGCGGACGGTGCGCGGTGGCTTCGCTCATGCTGCTTCCCGTTTTTGCTCTTGCTCCCGCTCCAGCCACAGCATGTGCCAGGGCTGCAAGCCCACCGTGCCGGACAGCACGCTGCCATCGAGGCTGTTGCGCCATTCACCCGCAGGCAAAGTGTAGCGCTGGCTGGCGCCGCTGAAGTTGCTCAAGCTGAGAAACGCGTCGCCGCGCAACAGCGCCAGCACGGCCGGCGTGTCGGAGGGCAGCACGCTGCGCGGCGCGGCGGCGGCCAGGGCCGGCAAGCGCCGGCGCACATCGATCAGCTGGCGCAGCGCCGGGTACAGCCGGCCGCTGGCGCTCACGCCATCATGGCGCCATGCCAGCAGGCTGTCGTCGAACGCGGGACGCTGCAGCCAGCGGCTGTCCATCGCCCGGTCGGCGCGCTGCGTGTAGCTGTGATCATTGGTCATGCCCAGTTCATCGCCCATGTACAGCACCGGCAAGGCGCCAAAGCTCAAGGCCAGGCCATGCAGCAGCAGCAGACGACGCAACGCGTATTCCTGCTCCTGCACCGTGGTGGCGCTTTCCAGGCCCGCCAGCGAGGCGGCCATGCCGTTGCTGCCATGCGCCTTGTCGGCGCTGCTGCTCTGGAAGGCGGCGCCGCGCGCATAGCTGCCGGGGGCGCCGGCAAAGAACCGCGCGATGCGCGCCAGGCGCGCCGGCCCGTTCGCGCCCGCTTCATTGAGCAGCACGTTCCAGCCGATGTCGTCGTGGCAGCGCACGTAACTGAGCCAGCTGGCGGCCGGCGGCAGCGGCGGCGTGGCGGCGATCACCTGCTGCAGCAAGTCCGTGCTTTCCTCGGCCAGCGCGCCCCAGCCGGCGGCCATCAGGCTGCTGTGATAGGCGATATGGCATTCGGGCGCGGCATCGCTGCCAAAGTAGGCGGGCAACTTGGGCGTGGGCACGATGGCTTCGGCCTTGAGCAGCACACCCGGCGCGACGATGGCGGCGATCGCGCGCAACGCTTGCAGCAGGCTGTGGGCTTCGGGCTGGTTCATGCAATCGCTGCCTTCGCGCTTCCACAGGAAGGCCGTCGAATCGAGGCGAAACACCTCGATACCCTTGTTGGCCAGGCCCAGCATGGCGCCGGCCATGGCCGCGAAGACGGCCGGATTGGCGTAGTTCAAATCCCATTGATACGGATAGAACGTGGTCCAGACCCAGCGTTCGAGCTCCGGCACGAAGGTGAAATTGCCGGGCGCCGCCTGCGGGAAAACCTGGCCTACGGTGCGCTCGTAGCGATCCGGCTGCACGCGGTCGGGATAGGTGTGGAAAAAATCGCGCAGCAGCGGATCGCCGGCCTTGGCACCCAGCGCCCACGTATGATCGTCGGCCACGTGGTTGAGGATCAGGTCCGAGCACAGGCTGATGCCGGCCGCGCGCAGCTGCGCCGTCAACGCCAGCAAGTCGGCGTTGCTGCCCAGTGCGGGATCGACTTCCTCGAAGCTGGCGACGGCAAAACCGCCATCGCTTTCACCGGCGCGCGGACGCAAGAACGGCAGCAGATGCAAATACGTCACGCCCAGTTCGCGCAGGTGGGCAATGCGCGCCGCCACGCCCTGCAGGTTGCCGCCAAAGCGCTGCACGTAGGCGCTGTAACCGAGCATGGACTGGCTGGCAAACCAGTCCGGCTGCGTTTCGCGCTGCGCATCCTGCTGCCGCAGTTCGGGGGCGCGCGCCGCGTACAGCCGCCCCACGCTTTCCATCAGGTCGCCCAGCCAGGGCAGGAAGTCCGGCCGCTGGCCATACAGGCTGCCCAGGCGGTCGAGCAAGACCGCCTCCTGGCGCGCATAGCGGCGCGCCGCATCGTCGCGCAAGTGCGTGGGGAGCGGCGCCAGCAAGCGCGCCAGGGGGCTGCGTATCGAGATCATGAATCCTATCCTTGCTTAAAATGCGTATTTCAGGCTGACCTTGACGGCGCGCCCCGTGATCGAGCGGGCCGCATGGCCATCGCCCTCGACTTCCGTATAGCCGATCTTGTCGAGCAGATTGTTCGCCGTCAGCGCTACCTGCAATTGCGGCGTGAGCTGGTAATTGACGAAGGCGTTGAGCACCTGGTAGGCGGGCAAGGTGATCGTGTGCGCGTCGTCGCCCCACGATTTTCCCGTGCCGACCAGGCTCGCGCCCAGGGTAGCCTGCCCCCACTCATAGGTGGGCGCGATCTGGTACACGACACGCGCTTGGCGCCGCGGCGTATTGCCGATCAGCGCCACGTCGGCCGCCGCCGTGCCCGTGATCTCGGCATCCGTGAACGTCAGGCCGCCATTGATGCGGAAGTCGCCGGCGCTGTAGGCCGCTTCCAGCTCCACGCCCTTCGCTTCATAGCTGTTGGCCGTGCGCAGCTGGGTGGTCGCTTCGTAATTGCTTTCCTTGGTCTTGGCCTGGAACACGGTGACGAAGGTGCTCAGGGGGCCGCGCCGCCATTTCACGCCGCCTTCGAGCTGGCGCACGGTGTTGATCGCCACGGGCACGCTGCCATCGAGCGGCGTGCCGAACAGGATGCGGTCGGCATTGAAGGCCACGCCTTCGCTGACGCGGGCAAACACGGCCAGGTTGGCTTGCAGCTTGTAGTTCGCGCCCAGCGAGTACGACGTGTGGCCCAAGGTATAGTCGACCCGCTGCACCGTCGACGGCAGATAGACCTGCGCGCCGGTAGCCTGGTTGGCCGTGCCGCTGGCGTGCTGGCGGTCGCGCCGCAAGCCGCCGTCGAGGTTCAGCGCACCGCTTTCCCAGGCCAGGTTCAGGTAGGGCGACGTCGTGCGGTATTCCATGTCGACGGCGCGCGAGCAGCAGGCGCCGAAGGCCGGGCCGATGTAGCCTGGCGTGCCGCTGGCCGTTTGCAGCAGCGCCGGCTGGTCGCCCATGGCCTGCATCAGGTATTCGTTGAAATTCCAGGTCAGGCCCAGCTTTTGCTGCGACAGGTACAAGCCGGCCGTGGTGGTCAGCTTGCCGCTGTCGAGCACAAACGTCTTGGCCAGCTTGGTGTCGCTCAGGGTATTGCTGGCGTCGTCGATGGACGTGTTGAACACCACGGCGGAAAACGCGCGGCCCGTGTAGGGCTTGCCCTGGTTCGGGCCGCTGGCAAACACATAGCTGCCGTCGCTGCCGTTATTCGACGGGAACACGCCGATGAAGCGCCCCGAGTTGTCGGCATAGCGGAAGTTTTCGCTCACGCTCCAGCCCTGCCCCAGCTTGAACGATGCTTCCACACCCACGGTATCGCTCTTGACGTGCAAGCCGTCGTTGACGCGGGTGGCCACGCGCTGGTTATCCTTGTTCAGCACCATGTCGGGCACCCAGTACGGCGAATAGAAACTGGCCTTGCGCGGGTCGATGCCGGCGATTTCCCCGATGCGGCCATTGCGCACGCTGACGGGCACGGGCAAGGCCGTGGGCGACTGGTCGTCGAGGTGCTTGAACGACAGGCGCACGAAGCCGCTGTCGAATTCATGCGTGACATTGCCGCGGATCTGGCCGCCCTTTTCGCTGTTGACGCCACTGTGGCGGATGCCTTCGCCCGTACGCCAGGAGCCGCCGATGAAGAAGCGCGTGCGCTCCGAAATCGGTGCGCCATAATCAAAATCGACCCTCGTCTGGTCGTAGCCCAGGCCGCGGCTGATGGCCACGCTGCCGCCCTTCTCCTTGCCATTCTTGCTGATGAAATTAATGATGCCGCCCGGCGAATTGGTGGCCAGGGTGGAGGCCGAACCGCCGCGCACCACTTCCAGGTGATCGAGCGTGGAATCGATCTTGACGAAGCTGTCGGGCGTGGTGAAATTGAAGTCGCCGAACTGCAGCACGGGCAAGCCGTCTTCCTGGATCTGTACATAGCGCGCGCCGCCGGCGGAAATGGGCAGGCCGCGCACGGTGATGTTGGCATTGCCTTCGCCGCCCGAGGACTCGGCGCGCAAGCCCGGCACCGAGCGCAGGACTTCGGCGGCGCTGGTCGGCGCGTTGTGCAGGATGGTGTCGAGCTCCATGCTGCTGACGGAATTGCTCGATTTCATTTTGGACGTGCCGCCGGTGGTGCCCGTGACCACGATGCGTTCCAGGTTCAGGCCATCGGCAGGAGCGGCGCTGGCGGTGTCGGCGGCCGATTGCGCCTGGGCGGCGCCCAGTTGCAGCATGGCCAGGGCGACGGCTGCGGCCATGCAGCCGCGTTGAGCAGTACGTGTCTTCATCTTGTCTCCAGTGTTGTATGCCGATACATCGAGGTATCCGCTTGTTATGAGTACTGGCCGCCGCATGCCGTGGCGCGCTGGCTGAGCCGGTACGCCATTATTCAACGAATAAGAATTTATTGCAATCGATTGCAATAGAGCGCTGCAACATGGAAATATTGTTGTTTTTAAGAGAATATTACGGGCGATACAGAGGAGATCAGGCGGAGATTAAGGCGATTTCAGCGTTTTTCATGCTGCTATGCAGCATGAAAATAAACGGGGAAATCTGAAATTATTGCAATCGGTTGCAATCGCTTGCCAACACGCTTCAGCGGCCCGAGGCGCGTACGATCAGCTCGGTTGGCAATTGCTGCGATGGCGCAGGCGCGCCGTCGACCAGCGCCAGCAGCGATGCCACCAGCGCGCGTCCGGCGGCGCGGATCGGCTGGCGCACGGTAGTGAGCGGCGGATGGAAATACGCGGCCAGTTCGATATCGTCGTAGCCGACCACGGCCACCTGTTCCGGCACGGCCACGCCGCGCGCACGTAGGGCGTTGATGGCGCTCATGGCCAGCAAGTCGCTGCAGGCAAAGATGGCGTCGAACGGCAACTGGCGGTCCAGCAGTTCCTGCACGTCCGTCGCACCGCCCTGCGGCAGGAAGGAGCCAGCCACGTACAGTTGCGGGTCGGGCGTCAGTCCCTGCGCGGCCAGCGCCTGCGCATAGCCCTGGTGTCGCTGCGCCACTTCGGGCAGCTTGGCGTCGCCAAAGAAGGCGATGCGCCGGCGCCCCGCCGCCAGCAAGTGTTCCGTGGCCAGCCTGCCACCGGCGACGTTATCGCCGCCGACGGTGCAATACAGCTGCTGCGGCAATTGCGCGCCCCACACGACGATGGGCACCTGGCGCGCGGCCAGCTGGTTCAGTTGTTCATGGTGGCGCCACTGGCCGATCAGGATGATGCCGATCACGCGGCCGCTGTCGAAGGACAGGGCGGCCGCATCGAGCGTTTCCGCATCCACGCGCGAAATGAGCATGTCGAAGCCCTGCTCCGTCAACGCATCGGCCAGGCTGCCCAGCATGCTCAGAAAGAAAGGATCGGACAGGTGCTGGCGCGTGGCCGCGTCATACGGCACCACCACGCCCACCGTGCGGTTCTGTTTCAGGCGCAGGTTTTGCGCGCCGATATTGATGGAATACTTGAGTGAACGGGCCAGCGCGATGACGCGCGCGCGCGTCTCTTCATTGACCAGCGAACTGCCGCTCAGCGCGCGCGACACGGTGGACGTGGACACGCCGGCCAGGCGCGCGATATCGGCCATCTGCAAGCGTTGCTGCGCCTTCGACTCGGAACCGGTCATCGTGCGCTCACTGCGGCGCGGTGTCCTTGAACGATGGGCGCTCGGACAGTTTGTCGAACAGGCGCGCCAGCGCCGGGTGATCCGCGCGCCAGTCGATTTCGGGGAAGCGGAAGCTGAGCCAGCCCAGGGTGCAGCCCACGGCCACGTCGGCCAGGGTGTAGTTCTTGCCGGCGCAATAGGCGCTTTCGCCCAGGCGCGATGCCAGCGCCGCCAGGCCCAGGGTGACTTTGTCCAGCTGGCGCGCGATCCAGGCCGCGCTTTGCTGTTCGGGCGGACGCTGCGTGCGCTCCAGGCGCACCAGCACGCCCGCGTCGAGGATGCCGTCGGCCAGCGCTTCCCAGTTCTTGATATCGGCCCGCTCGCGGCCATTGCCGCCGGCCGGCAGCAGCTTGCACACGGGCGTGAGCGTATCGAGGTATTCGACGATGACTTTCGAGTCGATCAGCGTGCTGCCATCCTCCATCACCAGGCAAGGCACCTTGCCCAGCGGGTTGGCCTGGGCGATGCGGGTTTCCGGCGCCCACACGTTTTCCAGCTCGAAGACATAGTCGAGCTTTTTTTCCGCCAGCACGATACGGGCTTTGCGGACATACGGGCTGGCGAGGGAACCGATCAGTTTCATAGGTACTTTAAGGTAAAGGAGCAACAAGCAGTATAGCATCGGCGGCAGCGGTGTTTGGCAGCACGCGCCCGGCAGCCTCCAGTGTGTGGCAGGCACGCCGCATCGGCGCCGGATTCGGCCAAAATGGGGGCCATCCGCAGCCGACGGACGGCTGGCCAGCGGCCAGCGGTGGTAAAATCGCCCTTTACTGTGGCGCCGTCAGTGTTGCTGTATTGCAATAACCCTGCCCTCCCCGCGCGCCACACGCCAACCGTTTCTTTAACTTGCGTCCGCTCTCATGACTTCTACTACTCCGTATTCCACGCTGTCGGCCCTGTCTCCGCTCGATGGCCGCTACGCCAGCAAGACCGATCTGCTGCGCCCGATCCTGTCCGAAGCCGGTTTCATGCACCACCGCGTGAAAGTGGAAATCTCCTGGCTGCAAGCGCTGTCGCAAGCCGGTTTCGCTGAAATCAAGCCTTTCTCGGCAGAAGCGAGCGCCCTGCTCGACAAGATGGCGGCCGATTTCTCGGAAGCCGACGCGGCCCGCATCAAGGCCATCGAAGCGGTCACCAACCACGACGTCAAGGCGGTCGAGTACTGGCTGAAGGAACAAGTGGCGGATGTGCCGGAACTGGTGGCGGCGTCGGAATTCATCCATTTCGCCTGCACCTCGGAAGACATCAACAACACCTCGCACGGCATGATGCTCAAAGCCGCGCGCGATGGCGTGATGCTGCCGGCATTGAACGGCCTGGTGGCCAAGCTGACGCAGATCGCGCACGACAATGCCGACGTGCCGATGCTGTCGCGCACGCACGGCCAGACGGCCAGCCCGACCACCCTGGGCAAGGAATTTGCCAACGTCGTGGCCCGCTTGCAGCGCGCCGTGAAACGCATCGAGCAAGTGGAAATCCTCGGCAAGATGAATGGCGCCGTCGGCAACTACAATGCCCACCTGTCGGCCTACCCCGGCTTCGACTGGCCGTCATTCTCGCAGGCCGTCATCGAACAGCGCCTGGGCCTGGTCTTCAATCCGTACACCATCCAGATCGAGCCGCACGACTACATGGCCGAACTGTTCGACGCCTTCGCGCGCGCCAACACGATCCTGCTGGACCTGAACCGCGACATCTGGACGTACGTCTCGCTGGGCTACTTCAAGCAGAAACTGAAAGCGGGCGAAATCGGTTCGTCGACCATGCCGCACAAGGTCAACCCGATCGACTTCGAAAACTCGGAAGGCAACCTGGGCCTGGCCAACGCCGTGCTGAAACACCTGTCGGAAAAACTGCCCGTCTCGCGCATGCAGCGCGACCTGACCGATTCGACCGTGCTGCGCAATATCGGCGTGGGCCTGGGCTACACCCTGCTGGCCTATGACAGCTGCCTGCGCGGCTTGAACAAGCTGGAAGTGAACCACGCGCGCCTGGCGCAAGACCTGGACGCTACCTGGGAAGTGCTGGCCGAGCCAGTACAAACCGTGATGCGCCGCTATGGCATCGAAAACCCGTACGAACAGCTGAAAGAGCTGACGCGCGGCAAGGGCATCTCGAAAGAAGCGCTGCAAACCTTCGTCAACGGCCTGGCCATTCCGCAAGATGCCAAGGACGTGCTGCTGACCATGACGCCGGGCAACTACATCGGTATCGCCGCGCAATTGGCCAAAGCCATCTAAGCAGTTTCCACATGGGGATCCTGCAATCCCACTCCCGCGGGGCGGACAGCATAAAAATGCTGG
>NZ_LNCE01000060.1:0-9176 GCF_001445815.1 Janthinobacterium sp. Ant5-2-1
GCGTATTTCTTGATCTTGGCTTCGGATTTCGATTCCTTCAGTTCCACGCGCAGGGTTTCGGCATCGCGGTGGATGTCGATCGAGCGCAGCAGTTCACGGATACCTTCGGCGCCCATGAAGGCGGTGAAGTCGTCGCCGTACTCTTCGTACTTGGCGGCGTAGTCGTCTTCCGACATGATCTGGCACTTTTTCAGCGGGGTCATGCCTGGATCGGTCACGACGTATGCTTCAAAGTACAGCACGCGTTCGATGTCCCGCAGGGTCATGTCCAGGACCATGCCCAGACGCGACGGCAGCGATTTCAGGAACCAGATGTGCGCGGTCGGCGAGGCCAGCTCGATGTGGCCCATGCGCTCGCGGCGCACTTTGGCCAGGGTGACTTCGACGCCGCACTTTTCGCAGATCACGCCGCGGTGTTTCAGGCGCTTGTACTTGCCGCACAGGCATTCGTAATCCTTGATCGGGCCAAAGATCTTGGCGCAGAACAGGCCGTCGCGCTCAGGCTTGAAGGTACGGTAGTTGATGGTTTCCGGCTTCTTGACTTCGCCGTAGGACCACGAACGGATTTTCTCAGGCGAAGCGAGACCGATCTTGATTGCATCGAAGGTCTCGTTGGTCTGTACTTGCTTGAATAGATCGAGCAGTGCTTTCATGTATCACTCCAGAGGTGATTAAATTTCTATATTCCTGAGACTACATTGCCCGGCGTGGTTTCCCAGCCGGGCTTTGTGTTTCCCAAACCAAATGACAGGGTGCTGTCGTTTAGTTGCGTTCGAGGTCGATATCGATACCCAGCGAACGGATTTCCTTGACCAGCACGTTGAACGATTCCGGCATGCCGGCGTCGATCACGTGGTCGCCCTTGACGAGGTTCTCGTACACTTTGGTACGGCCATTCACGTCATCGGACTTGACGGTCAACATCTCTTGCAAGACATACGACGCGCCATACGCTTCCAGTGCCCAGACTTCCATCTCACCGAAACGCTGACCACCGAACTGGGCTTTACCGCCCAGTGGCTGTTGCGTCACCAGCGAGTAAGGACCGGTCGAACGCGCATGCATCTTGTCATCAACCAAGTGATGCAGTTTCAGCATGTGCATGACGCCGACAGTGACCTTGCGCTCGAACGCTTCACCGGTGCGACCGTCATACATGGTCACCTGGTTTTTCGAAGCGGTCATGCCCAGGTTCTTGGCGATGTCGTCCGGATACGCCAGGTCCAGCATGCGGCGGATCTCTTCTTCATTGGCGCCGTCGAACACTGGCGTGGCAAATGGAACACCTTTTTTCAGGTTTTCCGCCAGCTTCATGATCTCTTCGTCGTCGAAGTCGTTCAGATCTTCCGCGCGGCCGTTGTCGTTGTAGATCGTCGTCAGGTACTTGCGCACTTGCTCGACCTTGGTTTGCGCCTTCAGCATTTCGCCGATGCGGATACCCAGACCCTTGGCAGCCCAACCCAGGTGAGTCTCGAGAATCTGACCAACGTTCATCCGCGAAGGAACGCCCAGCGGGTTCAGCACAACGTCGGCTGGCGTGCCGTCGGCCATGTATGGCATGTCTTCCACAGGAACAATACGGGAAACCACACCCTTGTTACCGTGGCGACCTGCCATCTTGTCGCCCGACTGCAGGCGGCGTTTCACGGCCAGGTACACCTTGACCATTTTTTGCACGCCTGGTTGCAGCTCATCGCCTTGCGTCAGTTTTTTGCGCTTCTCTTCGAAGGCCAGATCGAACTGGTGACGCTTCTCGTTGATCGATTCCTTGATCGCTTCCAGCGCTACCGCTGCATCGTCGTCCGCAGGGCGGATGTCGAACCAGTGGTATTTGTCCAGATCGGCCAGGTATTCCTTGGTGATCTTGGCGCCTTTGGCCAGCTTTTTAGGGCCGCCGTTGACAACTTTGCCGATCAGCATTTTTTCCAGACGCTGGAAGGCATCGCCTTCAACGATACGCATCTGGTCGTTCAGATCCAGACGGAAGCGTTTCAGTTCGTCATCGATAATTTGCTGGGCACGCTTGTCGCGCACGATGCCTTCACGGGTGAAGACTTGCACGTCGATCACGGTACCGATCATGCCCGAAGGCACGCGCAGCGACGTATCTTTCACGTCCGAGGCTTTTTCGCCGAAAATCGCGCGCAGCAGCTTCTCTTCCGGGGTCAGCTGGGTTTCGCCCTTCGGCGTCACTTTACCAACCAGGGTGTCGCCGGCCTGGACTTCAGCGCCGATGTAGACGATACCGGACTCATCCAGACGTGCCAGCTGATTTTCAGCCAGGTTCGAGATGTCGCGCGTAATTTCTTCCGCGCCCAGTTTCGTGTCACGGGCCACCACCGACAACTCTTCGATGTGAATCGAAGTGTAGCGGTCGTCCTTGACGACGTTTTCCGAGATCAGGATCGAATCTTCGAAGTTCAGACCATTCCATGGCATGAAGGCAACGGTCATGTTCTGGCCCAGCGCCAATTCACCCAGGTCGGTCGATGCGCCGTCGGCGATCACGTCGCGCTTGGCAACACGGTCGCCCACTTGCACGATAGGACGCTGGTTGATGTTGGTGTTCTGGTTCGAACGGGTGTACTTGATCAGGTTGTAGATGTCGACGCCCACTTCACCAGCGGTCGCTTCGTCATCGTTGACGCGAATCACGACACGGCCCGCATCGATGTAATCGACGATACCGCCACGCAACGCTTGCACGGTGGTGCCCGAGTCGACCGCAACGGTGCGTTCGATACCGGTACCGACCAGCGCTTTTTCCGGACGCAAGCAAGGCACAGCCTGGCGTTGCATGTTGGCGCCCATCAATGCACGGTTCGCATCATCGTGTTCGAGGAACGGAATCAGCGAGGCAGCGACGGAAACGATCTGGCCTGGGGCCACGTCCATGTACTGGATGCGCTCCGGGGAGACCAGGATGGTTTCGCCAGCTTCACGGGCCGAGACCAGTTCATCGGACAGCATGCCGGCGTCGTTGATGGTCGCATTCGCCTGAGCGATGATGTAGCGACCTTCTTCGATGGCGGACAGATAGTCGATCTGATCGGTAATCTTGGAGCCTTCGACCTTGCGGTACGGGGTTTCCAGGAAGCCGTATTCATTCAGGCGGGCATACAACGCCAGCGAGTTGATCAGACCAATGTTCGGACCTTCCGGTGTCTCGATCGGGCAGACGCGGCCGTAGTGGGTCGGATGCACGTCGCGCACTTCAAAGCCGGCGCGTTCGCGTGTCAGACCGCCGGGTCCCAGAGCCGATACGCGGCGCTTGTGGGTAATTTCCGACAGAGGATTGGTTTGGTCCATGAACTGCGACAGCTGGGACGAACCGAAGAACTCGCGAATCGCGGCCGAAATCGGCTTCGAGTTGATCAGGTCGTGCGGCATCAGGTTGTCCGCTTCGGCTTGGCCGAGGCGTTCCTTGACGGCGCGCTCAACACGCACCAGGCCGGCGCGGAATTGATTCTCGGCCAGTTCGCCCACGCAACGTACGCGACGGTTACCCAGGTGATCGATATCGTCGACTTCGCCGCGGCCATTGCGCAGTTCCACCAGGATCTTGATCACGGCCAGCACGTCTTCGTTCGACAGGGTCATGGCGCCGGTCAGTTCATCGCGGCCAATGCGGCGGTTGAACTTCATGCGGCCCACGGCCGACAGGTCGTAGCGGTCCGAGTTGTAGAACAGACCGTTGAACAGCGCTTCAACGGAGTCTTCCGTTGGCGGCTCGCCTGGACGCATCATGCGGTAGATCGCCACTTTCGCAGCCATCTGGTCGGCGGTGTCGTCGATACGCAGAGTTTGCGAAATGTAGGCGCCCTGATCCAGGTCGTTCGTGTACAAGGTCTGGATTTCGGAAATGTTGGCGTCGCGCAGGCGGCCCAACAGATCTTCGGTCAGCTCATCGTTCGCGGAAGCGACGACTTCACCGGTGTCGCCATCGACGATGTTCTTCGCCAATACGCGGCCCAGCAGGTAGTCTTCCGGTACGGAAATGTGCTTGATGCCGGCAGCTTCGATATCACGCACGTGTTTCGCGTTGATACGCTTGTCTTTCAGCACCAGGGTCTTGCCCGACTTGTCGACGATGTCGAAACGCGCCACTTCGCCGCGCAGACGTTCGGCAACAAATTCCATTTCCGCGCCTTCGGAGCGCAGGTTGAAATTGTCGAAGACAAAGAAATTGGCCAGGATTTGCTCATGCGACATGCCGATGGCTTTGAGCAGGATCGTTACTGGCATCTTGCGGCGGCGGTCGACGCGGAAGAACAGGATGTCTTTCGGGTCGAACTCGAAGTCCAGCCACGAACCGCGGTAAGGGATGATACGCGCGGAGAACAGCAGTTTACCGGACGAGTGGGTCTTGCCGCGGTCATGCTCGAAGAACACGCCAGGCGAACGGTGCAGCTGGGAAACGATAACCCGCTCCGTGCCGTTGATCACGAACGAACCGGTGGTCGTCATGAGCGGCAATTCGCCCATGTAGACTTCCTGTTCCTTCATCTCTTTGACGACGGGCTTGGTTGGCGATTCCTTGTCCAGGATCACCAGGCGCACTTTCGCGCGCAGCGGCGACGCGAACGTCAGGCCACGTTGTTGACATTCTTTGACGTCAAAGGCAGGATCGCCCAGAACGTACGACAAGAATTCGAGACGCGCAAAACCATTGTGCGACACGATAGGGAAAATCGAAGTGAAAGCCGACTGCAGGCCATCATTCTTGCGGCCGGACGGTGCTATGTCCTCTTGCAAGAAGCTATGATAAGACTCGAGCTGGGTCGCCAGCAGGAACGGAACGTGGTGAACGTTGGCGCGCTTCGCGAATGATTTGCGAATGCGTTTCTTCTCAGTAAATGAGTAGTGCATGGACACTCCGTGAGTGACAGAAAGGATAGAAAATTCAGGTTTTGCAAGTGTTCGTTTGCACCGCTGCGTGTGACACAGACGAAACCTCAAGGCTCTGCTTTCCGGCTTGAATCGAATAAAAACTGCTGCTACAACTACATGACAAATACGATGCAGACGACAAAGGAGCCAAAGTCGGATTTCCCCCCTTGCGAGGGGAAACCTCAGACTTTGACTCGGGCGCTAACTGCCGCCGGTACAGATATTACTTGATCGAAGCGGTTGCGCCGGCTTCTACCAGTTTCTTCTGTGCTGCTTCAGCGTCAGCTTTCGACACTGCTTCTTTCACAGTTTTTGGTGCGCCATCGACCAGGTCTTTAGCTTCTTTCAAGCCCAGGCCGGTGATTTCGCGAACTGCTTTAATAACGCCAACTTTGTTTGCGCCGAAGGTGTCAAGGATGACGTTGAATTCGGTTTGTTCTTCAGCAGCTGCTGCTGGGCCTGCTGCAGGACCGGCCGAAGCCATTGCTGCTGCGGACACGCCGAATTTTTCTTCGAATGCTTTAACCAGGTCGTTCAGGTCCATTACGGACATGGCGCTAACTGCTTCCAGGATATCGTCTTTGCTAATTGCCATTTTGAAACTCCTAAATTTATTACGTTAGTTACATCAGATTGGTACTGAGAGAAAAAAGCGCGCGCAATTAAGCGGCTGCAGGGGCTTCTTCTGCTGCTGCTTCTGCAGGAGCTTCGGCGCCTTCGCCTTTTTTCGCTGCCAGGGCAGCCAGACCACGTGCAAAGCCCGAAACCGGAGCCAGCATAACGCCCAACAACTGCGAAATGAGGACTTCACGGCTAGGAATGCTCGCCAACGCGGTGACAGCAGCTGTATCCAGCGGCTTGCCTGCGTAGTTACCTGCTTTGATGACCAGTTTGTCGTTGGTTTTAGCGAAGTCAGCGATGACTTTAGCTGCTGCAACGGCATCGGCCGAGATCGAGTAGATCAACGGGCCGGTCATGGCATCTGCCAGGCTGGCGAATGCGGTACCTTCAACGGAGCGACGAGCCAGAGTGTTTTTCAACACACGCAGGTACACGCCTTGGGCACGCGCTTTAGCACGCAGTTGCGTCAAGTGACCAACCTGGATGCCACGATATTCGGCCACGACGATCGTTTGCGCATTTGCTACTTGTGCGGAAACTTCGGCGACGACGGCCTTTTTGTCATTCAGATTGAGACTCACGGTCAACCTCCTTAAATGATGTTCGGCAATCACAACCGAGTGGTTGAGCGCCTTGCATCGGTTCGAACACGGCGTCCGAAGTCAAGAAGTACTAAACTGAGCGGATGAATTCACGCAGCATGAGGACTACAAAACTTGTTCGGGTACACCATCTGCGTTGGGCACTTGCCGTTGCCGGCAAGCCTATTAACCTTCTGCATGTGCGATCGCAGTCGGCCCAACGGTCTTTGATTGTCTGCCTGCCTGGCGCGAACACCGGGCAGACAGCCCAAAGATGCGCCCGCAGCGCCCGAAGGCGCTACAGGACTTGATTCTGTTACTTAAGCTGCCAGGCTAGCCTGGTCAACACGGACGCCAGCGCCCATGGTCGACGACAGCGAAACTTTGCGCAGGTACACGCCTTTGCTCGATGCTGGCTTGGCTTTGTTCAGTGCGTCGATCAGTGCGACCAGATTCGATTTCAGATCTGCGTCAGCGAACGATTTACGGCCGATGGTAGCGTGGATGATACCGGATTTGTCGGTACGGTACTGAACTTGACCGGCTTTCGCGTTTTTCACGGCGGTAGCGACGTCAGGAGTAACAGTGCCAACTTTCGGGTTAGGCATCATGCCGCGTGGGCCCAGGATCTGACCCAGGGTACCAACGATACGCATGGTATCTGGCGAAGCGATAACGATGTCGAAAGGCATGTCGCCGGCTTTGATCTGCTCAGCCAGGTCTTCCATACCAACGATGTCGGCGCCAGCTGCTTTAGCAGCTTCCGCTTTTTCGCCCGACGCGAATACTGCAACGCGCACGGTTTTGCCGGTACCAGCTGGCAGCACGACGGAGCCGCGCACCACTTGGTCGGATTTCTTAGGATCAACACCCAGTTGTACCGATACGTCGATCGATTCATTGAACTTGGCCGTTGCGCACTCTTTGATCAGAGCGACAGCGTTGTCGAAAGCGTACACTTTGGTACGGTCGACTTTGGCTTTCAAAGCCTTGATACGTTTGGATAACTTAGCCATTATACAACACCTTCCACCGTGATACCAATCGAACGAGCGGAACCAGCGATGGTGCGTACAGCAGCATCCATGTCGGCAGCGGTCAGATCAGGGGTTTTCAATTTAGCGATTTCTTCAGCTTGTGCGCGGGTCAGCGTACCGACTTTGTCGGTATGTGGCTTCGGCGAACCTTTGGTGATCGCAGCAGCTTTTTTGATCAGGTAGGTTGCTGGAGGCGTCTTCATCACGAACGTGAAGGACTTGTCAGCGAACGCGGTGATCACGACTGGAATTGGCATGCCTGGCTCCAGACCTTGGGTCTGTGCATTGAAGGCCTTGCAGAATTCCATGATGTTCAGACCACGTTGACCCAGAGCTGGACCGATTGGTGGGGATGGGTTTGCTTTACCAGCTGGCACTTGCAGCTTGATAAAACCAATGATTTTCTTTGCCATGATGGCTCCTATCTTGGATTGAGTAGTAGCGCCCCGCCGATCCTACCCTGGCGGGGCTCCTCTGACCGGATTTCGCTGAGACCGCTGCGACGCTCCTGGTGGCGCTTGATAATACTTAAACTTTTTCGACCTGGCCGAATTCGAGCTCCACCGGGGTAGCGCGGCCGAAAATGGTGACCGAGACGCGCACTTTGGATTTCTCGTAGTTGACTTCTTCGACATTGCCGTTGAAGTCGGTGAACGGACCATCCTTGATGCGGACTTGCTCGCCCACTTCGTACAAGGTTTTTGGACGGGGCTTTTCAACACCTTCCTGCATCTGCTTCATGATGCCGTCGATTTCGCGCGCGGAGATCGGCGTCGGCTTGTTCGACTTGCCACCAATGAAACCGGTAACCTTGCTGGTATTCTTGACCAAGTGCCAGCTCTCGTCCGTCATTTCCATTTCAACCAGCACATAGCCAGGATAGAAACGACGTTCGGTGACGGACTTCACACCATTCTTGACTTCGACAACTTCTTCGATCGGCACCAGGATCTGGCCGAACTGGTCTTGCATGCCCGCGCGCTCGATGCGCTCGGTCAGTGCGCGCATGACGCTTTTTTCCATGCCGGAATAAGCATGCACGACATACCAGCGCTTGCTGCTGACTGGCACGCTCAGCGCTGCACCAGTGTCCGCTACCGGAGCGTCGCCCGGAACGGACTCGTCCGCCGCTTCATCATGCACATTTTCGCTCATTATTTTTTCCAACCAAGAATTACGTCATACAACAAAAACTCGAGCAATTTATCCGTACCCCACAGGAAAATCGCCATGACCAGCACAAAGGCAAACACGATCGCAGTAATCTGCGTGGCTTCTTTGCGGGTAGGCCAAACGACTTTCTTGGTTTCGCGCACAGCTTCTTTGGCGAAATTGAGAAATTCACGGCCGGTCGTCGAGACATACAAGAGCGCAACAGCAATAACCAAACCAGCCACAAGCGCGCTTGCACGCACCAGAGCTGGTTGGCCTGCCAGGTAATAAAACCCGACTACTCCTGCAATCGCAGCCACTATTGCCAGCGCGACTTTTATCTTGTCACTCGACGTGCTAACGGTTTGCACGGATTGATTTGACATTTTTCTACTTTCGGTGCCCTGCACCTTGACGGTGGCAGGGACGGAGGGCATCGAACCCCCAACCTTCGGTTTTGGAGACCGACGCTCTGCCAATTGAGCTACGTCCCTACGTAAAACTTTCGAGGAGTGCTATTCTACCACCCAGGACGCCCCGGGTGGAAGCATAACATTTCCTTATGCGAGGATTTTTGCAACCACGCCGGCGCCGACGGTACGGCCGCCTTCGCGGATAGCGAAGCGCAAGCCTTCTTCCATCGCGATCGGGTTGATCAGCTTGACGGTGATCGACACGTTATCGCCTGGCATGACCATTTCTTTGTCTGCTGGCAACTCGATCGAACCAGTTACGTCCGTCGTGCGGAAGTAGAACTGTGGACGATAGTTGTTGAAGAATGGCGTATGACGGCCGCCTTCGTCTTTCGACAGAACATAGATCTCGCCGGTGAAGTGCGCATGCGGCTTGATCGAGCCTGGCTTGGCCAGAACTTGACCACGTTGCACGTCTTCAC
>NZ_LNCE01000061.1:0-34299 GCF_001445815.1 Janthinobacterium sp. Ant5-2-1
CGGATTAGCGCGGCATCGCCTCGCGTAATCCGACACCACCGGAGCCAACAATGTGTCGGATTACGCGGCGTGCCGCCGCTAATCCGACCTACGTTGCTCTGCGTGCACGATCCTAGCCAATACCCCCTCCCCAAACACCGTTTGAAACGGCAAATCCTTGCGCTGTGCATAGCCGATATAGCAATCGCACTTGAAGCGCGGGCAGCGGCGTTCCTGCAGCATGTCTGTCAAGTCATCCACGTACAGATTCCCCAGCCGCTCCGGCACGAAATGGCAGCGCGTCAGTTCGCCATCGCCATCGACGGACAGCGACGCTTCGCCCGCCAGGCACGGTTTGCCGCGCGAGGGTGACGGACGGCGGCTTTGCGCGAACCACGGATCGGCGGCGTCGAGCCAGGCCAAGTCTTCCCTGCTGTAGTAGCCGGGACCACGGCGGTCGTAGGCGTTCAGCCACAGGTAGACGTGCGCGGGCAGGGCTGCGCGCAGGGTGCGGATGGCGTCCAGGTGTTCGGTCATCGCGACGGCGCCGACGGAATAGCGCACGCCCATCGTGTCCAGGCGCGCGCAGCGTTCGAGAAAACGGGCCAGTGTCGTCTGGTCCGGGTGGTAGGTGCACCACAGTCCGATTTTTTCCAGTCCGTCCAATCCCTGCAGCCAGTTCAGGGGGCCGGACAGATTCGTCTGCAGCGCCACCTGGCGCACGTGGGGCAGAGCAGCCAGCGTCTGCATGGCCGTGCGGTAGTGGCGTCGCACCAGTGCTTCGCCCCAAGGTGTAAACAGGACGCTGATGTCCCGTTTTTGCGCCGCTACCCAGCTCGTAAAACGTGCCACTTCGCGCGCATCGCGGGCCAGGGTGGCTCGGCTGTCGCGCTTCTTGGCGAACGGGCAGTAGCCGCAGGCGTAATTGCAGCTCGCCAAGGTACCCCGGTACAGCAGGGACAAGGTGCCGGGCTCCGTTGTCAGCGCAGTTGTCAGCACGCCTGGCCGCCTTCGGCCATCAGCGCGCGCACCGTATCGGATGCCAGCCACGGGCCGATGGTGTCGGCGTAGCTGTAGCCGCGGTCATTCAGGCGCAGCAGCGGGCCGTTTTCTTCCACCAGTTCCAAGGCGTGCAGCTCGGCCAGTTGCGGCAGATCAAACTCGCAGCGGCTGCCGAAGCGCGCCGTGTAGGCGTCGCGGTCCAGGCCCGGTTCGGTCAGCAGCGACTGGATCACGTAGCGGCGGCGCTGTTCTTTCCCATCGAGCACATGGCCGTGTTCCGCCTGCGCGAAGCGTTCCTCGTCCAGCGCCAGAAACTGTTCGATGATGCCGATGGTCTCCGTTCTCGCCACCGCGTACTCGCTCGAATAATGGAGGTTGGCCGTGTAGGAGCGGGCGCCCGCGCCCAGGCCTACCATGCCGTCATTCTGGCAGCAGTACGAGGGACCGTTCTGGTCGGGCGCATGCGGGGCGCGGAACATGCGCATCGAAACCTGTTCATAGCCCTGGGCGCGCAGATGGTCGCGCGCGGCCGCGTACAGGGCCAGACGGCTGTCGCCGTCGCGGGCCAGCATGATGGGGTTGAGCGTTTCGGCGCCCTGGCGGCGCGCCACTTTGCCAAGACCTGTCTGTTCACGCACGTAGAGCGGATACAGATAGATTTCTTCAGGCCGGAAGGCCAACGCGCTGTCGATGGACGCGAGCAGGCTGGCCACGGTTTGCCCGGCGATGCCGTAGATCAGGTCCAGGTTCAGGGTGGGAAAGCCTGCCGCGCGTATCAGGCCGATGGCGTGATGGACGGTGGCGTTTTGCTGGGGACGGGCCAGCGCGCGCATCTCGCCGGCGGCAAAACTCTGGATGCCCAGGCTGACCCGGTCGATGCCGTGCGCACGGCACACGGCAAGCCGTTCGGCCGTGATGGTTTCGGGCGAGGCTTCGATGCCGGCCGGCGTCGCCTGCAAATCGATGCCGAGGATGTCGCGTGCGCCGCACAGCAAGGTGTCCAGCTGCGCGGGAGACAGATAGGTGGGCGTGCCGCCACCGAGCGCGAAGCGGGCAAAGCGCCGTTCACCGAGGGCGCCGTCCATCGCGCGCATCTGCACCAGCACTTGCCGCACATAGCGCTCGACCATGTCGGCGCCGGGGCGTGCCATGGCGAACAGGTTGCAAAAGCCGCAGCGCATCTCGCAAAACGGGATATGGATGTAGGCGAAGAGGGCGGAGCGGTCCTGCCGCGCCCACAGGGGCGCCAGCGGCGCGGCCTGCGGCAAGGCGCGGTAGGCCGCCTTGTGCGGATACGAGTACGAATACGCCTGGTAGGGCGTGTGGCGCATGCGTTGCGCCAGGGTGCCCGGCTGTTCGGATGGGTTCATGATGGGGACTCCTGGGAAATGGTATCTGGCGTGAGGAAGAAGTGCGCATACGGCACCTGCCACACGCTGTCGTGGGCCACCCGGTGGCCACGGTAGCCGTCTTCGCCATAGGCGCTGCCGTGGTCCGAGCAGACGATGGCAAACGTGGGCGCGCGCGCGGCGCAGGCGGCAAACAGCGGTGCCAGCGCGCTATCCACATAGCGCAGGGCCGCCGCATGGCTGTCCAGGTTATCGGCGCGGCAGCCGGGCAGGTGGGCGCGGTTTGGCGTGTGCAGGGCGGCCACGTTGATGAATAAAAAGGTGCGCTGGTCGTTTTGCGCCAGCAGCCGGGTCGCCAGCGCCACCTGCTTTTGCGTCGAATGGCGGCTGGCCACGCCCATGCCGGCGCTCCAGTGGCTTTCCTGGAACAGCGACGGCAGCACGGTGCCCAGCGCCGTCTGTTTATTGAAGAAGCCCACGCCGCCGATGCAGATGGTGCGGTAGCCGCGCGCGGCCAGCGCGGCGGGAAGGTCTGCCTCCTCGAACGCAAACGTGTGCGGCGAGGTGGTTTCGCTGCCCGCAAAAGCGCTGGCGAACAGGCGCGGATGGCGGCCCGGCGCGGCCGGCGTGGGCAAAAAGCCGGCGAAGAACGCCTGGTGCGCGGCATACGTGAACGTGGCGGGCGAGTGGCGCTTGTCCCAGCCGCCCGGTGGCAGAAAACGTCCCAGCACGGGCAATTCGCCCGCCGCATACAAGGCTTGCGCCACGTCGTAGCGCAGGGTGTCGAGCGTGATGAAGACGATGTCGTGGCTGCCCACGACGGCGTGCATGTCGGGGATGGCTGGTGGGTCTTTAAACATGGGTCAGTTGCGCTGCGTAGGTGTCCGCGCCTTGCCACAGCAGGCCTGGCAGCAGGTCGCCGAAGGCGTTCGCTTCCAGCACATGGGCCTGGCCATGGCGTACGACGAGATCGTAGCCCGTCACGTGGCTGTGGGGGAAGGCGCGCGCGGCCTGGGCGCTGGCTGCTTCCAGCGCCGTCATGTCGGCTGCGTTCAGGAGACCAGCCGCGTCGCCGCGCCGGTTGTCGAGGTGGAGATTGGTCATCATCTGGGCGCCGATGCGCGCCACACGGTGCGCGGGCCGGCCGGCCATGGTCACGACCCGCAGGTCGTAATGGCTGTCGCCGCAACGGGGCTTGTTCAGCCATGCTTCCGCATACAGCTGTTGCGCGGCCAGCGCGTCGACGAGGGCGGCGATGTCGTGCTGCGTCTCGTAGCGGGCCATGCGCTTGACGTTGAACAGACGCGCCGCGCCGTCGCCCTGCTGCAAGGCGGCCGAAGTCGTGGCTTGCTGCCGCCCGGCCTTGTTTCTGCGGTAGGCGACGACGCCGGACGCGGACGAGCCGTAACGCGGTTTCAGATACACGCGGTCGAGATCATGCTCGTGCAGCAGCGACTGCAGGTGATCGTAGCTGTGCACGGGACCGAGCAGGGTGGGAATGGCGATGCCGTGCGCGGCCAGGTGATGCTGGCAGGCCAGCTTGTCCGTCATGAGACAGATTTCGGCTGGCGCATTGAAGACGCGTATTTGCGGCATGGCCGCCAGTTGCCTCGCCAGGCCTTGCATGGCATTGGAAAAACCGGCAAACCACGCATCCATGGCCAGCAGCTCGCCATGCGCTGGCGCATCGACCGGCGGACGGTCCAGCAGCCGGCAGCCAGCCTGCAGCAACAGCCGGTGGGCGGCGGGATCGTCGCCGGACGGCTCGACCTTGAGCAGGCCGGGCTGGCGCAATGAATCCTCGAGCAAGGCAGGCTGACGCAGCCAGTCGCGCCATTCCAGCACCTGCGCGGGCGGCAGACGCAGATGCGCGCGCGCCGCCTGCAGCAGGCGCACGCGCTTGCTGCCCTGTGTTGCCAGCAAAAGCATCAGGTTCTATTCGCCGACGGCGACATAGCGATAGACTTCGTCGTCGTCCTCGTCGTCTTCCTGCGGATCATCGAGCCTGACGGGGAAGGGCAGGGCGTTGAGTTTTTCCTGGTTCGCTTCGGAGATATAGTGATGCGACAGGTCCATGCGTTTCAGATTGCCCAATTGCGTGCCTTGCAGCAGTGCTTCGGCGCCCACGTCGCCCAGGGTGCCCAGCGACAGGTCCAGGGTCTCGACGGTGGCCAGCAGCGGCTCGTTGGCCAGCCAGACGGCCAGCTCGTCGGCGATCTGCGCATCGCGCAGGCCCAGGTAGCGCAGGGTCGGAGTGGCCAGTTGCGCCATTACTTTCTGGTACAGCGCCACGTCGCCGGAAAAACCATAGTCGTCGGTACCGAGCCACAGTTCCAGGTATTCCAGCTTGGGCATGCTCGACTGGGCCAGCGCCTGCGCGATCTTCTGATCGAGGCCACCGGACTCGATGGTGAACTTGCGCAGGTTCTGGTGCGCGAACGGTTCGACGGTCAACTCATTGCCACCGCGGATGCGCAGCTCTTCCAGCTGCGGGAAGGCGTCCAGCAGCGGCTTGTAGCTGCCTTGCACGATCCACGAGATTTCGCATTCCTCGTACGTCATGTCGCCGATGAACAGGGCGCGCAAGTTCGGCAGCTGCGGCGCGTGGCTGATCAGCGCGGCGATCACCTCGTCTGCGCCCGCTTCGTACGGATCGCCCCACATGCCGATGATCAGCGCCTCAAGCGCATTCTTGTCGGTTTTTTCCAGGAAGCCGGCGATCAGGTCCGGCATCTTGCGCTTGTCGTCATACTCGAGCGAGAGGCGGTAGACGATATCCTGCCCCGACTGCAGCGCAATATCAGGATCGTACTCGACGACTTTTTTCTTGTGGAAGAGGGTGGTGCTTTCGGAAATCGTCATTGCTAAGGCTCCATGAAAGACAGTGAAAATCTTGTCTAATCCAAAATCTTAGCATGGGCGAAAGAGCCTATTGCACACTGCTGAAAAGCAACTATCTATGGATGACCACCAATAAGGCCTTGCCTTCCGTCTTGCCCAGGTTGCGTATCGTATGCGGCTGGTCGGCCGGGTAGCGCGCAGTGCCGCCATTCTTGACCTTTTTCTTCGCCGTGCCCACTTCCAGCTCCAGGTTGCCGTGGATGACCGTCAAATGTTCGGTGGTGCCCGGGTCGTGCGGCTGCGACGCCAGTTCGCCGCCCGGCGCCAGGGTCACTTCATACCATTCGTATTTGCCGGCCAGTTCCATCGGCCCCAGGATGCGCAGCACGTAGCCCGCGTGGTCGCCGGGCAGGGTGGGGGTTTCGTGGGCATCCGTGATGCGGATGGTTTCCACGGCTTTTTCCGCGCTGGACAGCAATTCGCCGATCTGTACGCCCAGGGCGTTGGCCAGGCGCCACGTGATGGCGATGGTGGGATTGGCTTTTTCGCGCTCGATTTGCGACAGCATGGACTTCGAAACGCCCGCGATGCGCGACAAATCCTCCAGTGTCAGGCCGCGCGCCAGGCGCAGCCGTTGCAGGGTGGCGCCCACTTCGGGCGGAGAATTGGTCGAAACGCTGGTTTTCATCGGCAGGTGGCTTGCAAAGTTCAAAAGGCTTGGGTAATATCCACTATATTGAATTTCAGTTCGAAATAGTGGATTTTGAGGAAAAACACGGAAACGTGTAGACTTCAAACAGCGCTTCACGGTACAGCATTGTGCGCGCACCGGTCAAGCGGCCGCTTTCCCTATGGCGGCTGAGGTCACACGGATACCACAAACGCAGGGACACACAAGGATCATCATGAGCGAGCAAGCGAAGAACACCTTTTTCAGCGGTCTGCAACAGAATCTCGATCAACTGCGCCAGCAGGGCTTGTACAAGCCCGAGCGCGTGATCGCCTCGCGCCAGGGCGCCGAAGTGGTGTGCGACGATGGCCGTACCCTGATCAATATGTGTGCGAACAACTACCTGGGCCTGTCCGGCGACCTGCAGACGCAGGAAGCATCCATTGCCGCCACGCAAAAGTACGGCTATGGCCTGTCGTCCGTGCGCTTCATCTGCGGCACGCAAACCGTGCACAAGGAACTGGAACAGGCGATCTCCGCTTTTCTGGGTACCGAAGACACGATTTTGTACGCGGCGGCATTCGACGCCAACGGCGGCGTGTTCGAGCCCCTGTTCGATGAAAACGACGCCATCATCTCGGACGCGCTGAACCACGCTTCCATCATCGACGGCATCCGCCTGTGCAAGGCTGGCCGCTACCGCTACGCCCACAACGACATGGCCGACCTGGAAGTGCAGTTGAAAGCGGCGATTGCCGCCGGCAAGCGCCATAAAGTCATCGTCACGGACGGCGTGTTCTCGATGGACGGCACGATTGCGCAACTCGACAAGATCTGCGACCTGGCCGACCAATACGGCGCGCTGGTGATGATCGACGAATGCCACGCTTCCGGTTTCATGGGCGCGACGGGCCGCGGCACGCACGAACACCACAATGTGATGGGCCGCATCGACATTATCACGGGCACCCTGGGCAAGGCCCTGGGCGGCGCCATGGGCGGCTTTACGTCGGCGCGCAAGGAAGTCATCGACACCCTGCGCCAGAAATCGCGTCCCTATTTGTTCTCGAACACGCTGGCGCCATCGATCGCCGGCGCTTCGCTGTCGGTGTTGGAACGCCTGGCCAAGTCGACGGAACTGCGCGACCGCCTGCATGACAACACGGCTTTCTTCCGCAGCGAGATCGAGCGCATCGGCTTCACCATCAAGCCGGGCACCCATCCGGTGGTTCCCGTGATGCTGTTCGACGCGCCCGTGGCGCAGAAATTCGCCGCCCGCCTGTATGAGCTGGGCGTGCTGGTGACTGGCTTCTTCTACCCGGTCGTGCCGATGGGCCAGGCCCGTGTGCGCGTGCAGCTGTCGGCCGCCCACACGCGTGAACAGCTGGTGCAAGTGCTGGCCGCTTTCGAACAGGCTGGCAAGGAACTCGGTTTGCTGACCACGACCACTACCAATTAACAAGAATTCAGGAAAATAGCATGGAACGCATCTTAGTCATTGGCGCAAACGGCCAAATCGGTAGTGAGTTGGTGGGCGCGCTGGCGCAGCAGCACGGCGCGGACAACGTCATCGCCAGCGACATCGGCACGAATAATCTGTACCAGGCCAAGCGCTACGCGCAGCTCAATGTGCTGGACAAGGACGGCCTGGCGAAAATCATCGCCGACGAGAACATCACCCAGGTGTACCAGCTGGCGGCCATGTTGTCGGCCACGGGCGAAGCGGCGCCATTGAAGGCGTGGAGCCTGAACATGGATGGCTTGCTCAATATCCTGGAACTGGCGCGCGAGCGTGGCGAAGCGGGCAAACCGCTGCGCATCTTCTGGCCGTCGTCGATCGCCGCCTTCGGCCCGAACACGCCGCAAGTGAACACCCCGCAAATGACGGTGATGGACCCGACCTCGATGTACGGCATCAGCAAGCTGGCCGGCGAGCGCCTGTGCGAATACTACTTCAACAAGTATGGCGTGGATGTGCGCAGCATCCGCTACCCGGGCATCATCAGCTACAAATCGCCTCCGGGCGGCGGCACCACCGATTACGCCATCGCCATCTTCCACGCGGCCTTGCGCGGCGAACGCTATGACTGTTTCCTCGATGCGAGCACCACTCTGCCGATGATCTATATGCCGGACGCCATCCGCGCCACCATCGAACTGATGGACGCGCCAGCGGCACAGATCAAGATCCGCTCGTCGTACAACGTGGCCGGCGTGTCGTTCAACCCAGAGCAGCTGACGAAAGCCATCGTGCGCATGGTGCCGGACTTCAAGATCAGCTACAAGCCGGACAGCCGCCAGGCCATCGCCGACAGCTGGCCGCAAAGCCTGGACGACAGCAAGGCCAGCGCGGACTGGGGCTGGAAGGCGCAGATCGGCGTCGAGCAGATGGTCACGGACATGCTGGCCAATGTCGACGTGGGCCATGCCGCCAAGGCAGCCTGAGTTTTGCAGCAGTACTAAAAAAACATACTAAATAAAGAGACACTACATGGACATGAGCGTATTTGACCTGTTTAAAATCGGCATCGGGCCGTCGAGTTCCCACACGGTGGGGCCGATGGTGGCGGCGCGGCGTTTTCTGGTCGAATACGGTCCACTGGACCAAGTAGTGGGCGTCGAAGCGGCCCTGTATGGCTCGCTGGCGCTGACGGGCGTGGGCCACGCGACGGACAAGGCCGTCATTCTTGGCCTGATGGGCGAAACGCCGCAGGACGTGGCGCCAGATGAAGTCGACAGCAAGCTGGCGGCCATCGAGGCGGCCGGCGAGATCGCCTTGCTGGGCACGCACGTGGTGCCATTCACGGCCGCCACGGGCCTCGTCTGGCACAAGAGCGAATCGCTGCCCGAGCACCCGAACGGCATGCGCTTTACCTTGAAACTGGCGGACGGCAGCCGTGTCGACAAGGTGTATTACTCGATCGGCGGCGGCTTTATCCGCGAGGCTGGCGAGGCGCAAGCGGAAGCGGCCGTGGAATCGGCCGCTGCTGCCCGCGTCGTCTTCCCCTTCGACACCATGGAGCAGTTGCTGACGCATGGCGTGGAAAGCGGCCTGTCGATCCCGGAAATGCTGCGCGCGAACGAATGCGTCAAGCGCAGCGACGAGGAATTGAACGCGGGCCTGGACCGCATCTGGCACGTCATGCGCGACTGCATCGCGCACGGCCTGGAAACGACGGGCAACCTGCCGGGCGGCTTGAACGTGAAGCGCCGCGCGGCGAAATTGTGGCGCTTGGCGCAGGAGGCGAAAGCGTCCGACAACCGCGCCAACGACTTGCCGCACGACGCCGTGCACCTGGTCAGCCTGTACGCGATGGCCGTCAATGAGGAAAACGCGGCCGGCGGCAGGGTCGTGACGGCGCCGACCAACGGCGCGGCCGGCATCATCCCGGCCGTGCTGCGCTACTACGCGCAGGATTGCCGCCCCAGCGACCCGGTAGGCGGCGTGCGCCGCTTCATGCTGACGGCAGCGGCCATCGGCATGCTATGCAAGCGCAATGCGTCGATCTCGGGCGCCGAAGTGGGTTGCCAGGGCGAAGTGGGCGTCGCATGCGCCATGGCGGCCGCCGGCCTGGTGGCGGCCCTGGGCGGCACGAACGAGCAGATCGAGAACGCGGCCGAAATCGGCATCGAACACCACCTGGGCATGACGTGCGACCCCATCGGCGGCCTGGTGCAGATCCCCTGCATCGAGCGTAATGGCATGGGCGCCGTGAAAGCCATCACGGCTGCCTCGCTGGCCCTGAAGGGCGACGGCACGCATTTCGTCAGCCTCGACGAAGTCATCGAAACCATGCGCCAGACGGGCGCGGACATGCAGGACAAGTACAAGGAAACGTCGTTGGGCGGGTTGGCGGTCCACGTTATCACGGTCAATCACGCTGCTTGTTGATGCCCTGATGGTGTTGTCGGATTACGCGCTCACGCGCTAATCCGACCTACGGTGAATGGCAATGTCGCAGGTCGGGGTTGGACGGCGTAGGTCGGCTTAGCGCAAAGCGCGTAAGCCGACACCACCACGGTAGTTGCCGACAAACTCACTCCTCCTCAAACAACTGCTCCAGCCTTCTCGGGTAGTTATTCAAGAAATCGCGCGTCACGGCGTAGTGTTCCGTGTCTTCATACGCCACTTCGTGGATGCCGCCGCCCGTAAACATGAGGATTTTTGCGTTCGGGTAGGCGAGTAGAATCGGCGAATGAGTGGCGATGATCAGCTGGGAGTCGTCCTGCACCAGCTGGTGGATCACAGACAATGCCGCCATCTGGCGGCTCGGCGACAGGGCCGCCTCGGGTTCGTCCAGCAGATACAAGCCTTTTCCGCGCAGCTTGTTGATCAATGTCGCCATGAACGCTTCGCCGTGTGACTGCGCGTGCAGCGACTTGCCGCCGTAGCTCTCCAGGTATTCCAGCGGCATCTCGTCCATGTAAGTGGCGACGTTGAAAAAGCTCTCGGCGCGCAGGAAATAGCTGTCCTCGGGCTTTTTGTAGCTCTTGCTCAGGCGCAGATGCGCATGCAAGCCCGATTCCTCGTCCGACGGCAGGGCGATGCGCACGTTGCGCGTGCCGCCATCCTTGCCGAAGCCCAGCGCCACGGCCAGCGCTTCGAGCATGGTCGACTTGCCGCTGCCATTTTCGCCCACGAAAAACGTCACATCGCGGTGGAAATCCATGTGCACGAAGTCGCGGATGGCGGGAATGGTGAACGGATAGTGATCGAGGTCGACGACGGCGTCGGAGCGCAGCGCGGCGCTTTGCAGATATGGTTTTTTACTCAGCGACATGGCCGGTTCTCGACTCCAATAATGATCGTGGCAAGGGATACTCAGCACAGTGTGACGTAAATCGCCGACGCGCGCCAGTGCGTACGCCAGCCATGTTCGCCTGGCTTGACCTCATGCAATTATGGCTTGTTTGATAATGGGCAGGCGCTCCAATTGTCACATCTTGATCAGGCGGGTGCCACGCGATTCGCCTTGGACGGCGGCTGGCACTATAATATCCGCTGCCATTCATGATCAACCGCACTCAGCTCAACTGGACTCTTCAAATTTATGCACTACGTGTCTACCCGCGCTGATAAAGCGCCATCGAATCAGCAGCAATTCTCCGACATCCTCCTGGGCGGCCTGGCCCCCGATGGCGGACTGTACCTCCCAGAACACTACCCGCAAGTCACTGGTGCCGAGCTCAATGCCTGGCGCACATTGTCGTATGCCGACCTGGCCTATGAAATCCTGAAGAAGTTCGCCACTGATATCCCGGCCGCGGACCTGAAGGCACTGACGGCGAAAACCTATACCAAGGCAGTCTACAAGAACGCCCGCGCTGGCGAAAACGCGGCCGACATCACGCCGCTGCGCGTGCTCGAAGAAAGCGTCGTCAAGGGCGGATCGACCACCCTGATGCTGCAGGCGCTGTCGAACGGCCCGACCCTGGCCTTCAAGGACATGGCCATGCAGCTGCTGGGCAACCTGTTCGAATACACCTTGGCCAAGCACGACGCCGAACTCAATATCTTCGGCGCCACGTCGGGCGACACGGGTAGCGCGGCCGAATACGCGATGCGCGGCAAGAAGGGCATCCGCGTCTTCATGTTGTCGCCGCACAAGAAAATGAGCGCCTTCCAGACGGCGCAGATGTTCAGCCTGCAAGACCCGAACATCTACAATATCGCCATCGAAGGCGTGTTCGACGACTGCCAGGACATGGTGAAAGCCGTGTCGAACGACTTGCCGTTCAAGGCAAAACAGAAGATCGGTACCGTCAATTCCATCAACTGGGCGCGTGTCGTGGCGCAAGTTGTCTATTACTTCCGCGGCTACCTGGCGGCCACCACCAGTAACGAGCAAAAAGTGTCGTTCACGGTGCCATCGGGCAACTTCGGCAATATCTGCGCCGGCCATATCGCCCGCATGATGGGCTTGCCGATCTCGAAACTGGTGGCCGCGACGAATGAAAACGACGTGCTCGACGAATTTTTCCGCACGGGCGTCTATCGCGTGCGCAAGTCCGCCGAAACGTACCACACCAGCAGCCCGTCGATGGATATCTCGAAAGCGTCGAACTTCGAGCGCTTCGTCTACGACCTCGTGGGCCGCGACAGCGACCGCGTGCGCGCCCTGTTCACGAAAGTGGAAACGCACGGCGGCTTCGACTTGTCCGGCAAGCCTGGCAGCGATGGCGATGAATTCAAGCTCGTCGCCAAGTACGGCTTCAAGTCGGGCAAGTCCACGCACCAGGACCGCCTCGACACCATCCGCGACGTGGCCGACGACTACGGCATCACCATCGACACGCACACGGCCGACGGCATCAAGGTGGCGCGCGAGCACCTGGAGCCCAACGTGCCGATGATCGTGCTGGAAACGGCGCTGGCGGCCAAGTTCAACGAAACCATCCTCGAAGCGCTGGGCGTGGACGCGGAACGGCCAAAGGGCTTCGAGAACATCGAAGACTTGCCGCAAAAGTTCGTCGTGATGGATGCGGACGTGGAAAAGATGAAGGCGTACATCGCCGCAAATACGGGCTTGTGATGAGCGATCCGACCGCAGAACGCAAAGCCATGCTATCGGTGGCCGAGGCGCAAGCCTTCATGCTGGGCGCGGCGCGCCCGGTGGCCGAGGTGGAACTGGTCGACACCATGCGCGCCAACGGCCGCGTGCTGGCGGCGGCGCAAACGTCGACCCTGAACGTACCCGAGCGCGACAATACGCAGATGGATGGCTATTGCGTGCGCGCCATTGACTGCGCCAGCGGCGCGGCCAGCTTGCCCGTGTCGCAGCGCATCGCGGCCGGCCACGTGGGCCAGCCCTTGCAACCTGGGACGGCGGCGCGCATCTTCACGGGCGCCCTGATCCCGGACGGCGCCGACTGCGTCGTCATGCAGGAGCAGTGCACGGTGATGGATGGCGTGGTGACGGTCAATCACGTGCCGAAAGCCGGGGAATGGGTGCGCCGCCAGGGCGAGGATATCCGCGCCGGCGGCGAAATCCTCGGCGCCGGCCGGCGCCTGCGCAGCCAGGAAATGGGCCTGGCCGCCTCGGTGGGCCTGGCCCAAGTTCCCGTGCTGCGCAAGCTGCGTGTGGCCGTGTTTTTTACGGGCGACGAGCTGGCCATGCCCGGCGAGCCCCTGGCGCCGGGCGCCGTCTACAACTCGAACCGTTTTACCCTGCGCGGCTTGCTGGAAAATCTGGGCTGCGAGATCACGGACCTGGGCATCGTGCCCGACAGCCTGGAAGCGACGCGCGCCGTGCTGCGCCAGGCGGCCCAGGGCAATGATCTGATCATCACTTCGGGCGGCGTGTCCGTGGGCGAGGAAGACCATATCAAGCCGGCCGTGGAAGCGGAAGGACGCTTGAACATGTGGCAGATCGCCGTCAAGCCGGGCAAGCCGCTGGCGTTTGGCGAAGTGCGGGATGCGTTCTTTGTCGGCTTGCCCGGCAATCCCGTCTCCAGCTTTGTCACGTTTTTGCTGTTCGTGCGCCCGTTCATTTTGCGCCTGCAAGGCGTGGCGGGGAACCTTGCGCCGCGCAGCTACAAGCTGCCGGCCGCGTTCGAACGCCTGAAGGCGGACAAGCGCAACGAGTTCCTGCGCGCCAAGGTCAATGAGGACGGCGAGCTGGAACTGTTTGCCAACCAGAGTTCGGGCGTGCTGACGTCCACGGTGTGGGGCGACGGTTTGATCGATTGCCCGCCGGGCCTGTCGATCGCGCGCGGCGACATGCTGCGTTTTATCCCGTTTAACGAATTGCTGTACTGAGGAAGTATCGATGAAGATCAATCTGCGATTTTTTGCCAGCGTGCGCGAACTGGTGGGTACGGGCCATGAAGTGCTGGAAGTAGCCGAGCCGCTGACGGTGGGCGCAGCGAGAGCGCTGCTGATCGCCCGCGGCGGCAACTGGGAATACGCGCTGGCGCCGGGCCGCGCGCTGCGCATGGCGCACAATCAGGTGATGTGCGATGCCGATACCGTGATCGGCGAAGGCGACGAGGTGGCGTTTTTCCCGCCCGTGACGGGCGGTTAGGAATACCGACTCAAGAAAATGGCCGCTGATGCGGCCATTTTTTTATCGCGACTTGGCTTTCGGCTTGTCCTCGCTGCACGTGGCGCAGGCGACGGCTTTCCGGTAGCGCCAGTATTTCGAGCCGATGAAGATGGCCGACGCCACCAGCGACCAGGCCAGCGCGCTGAGGATATCGGCCTGGCTGGCGCTGCCCTTGCTGTACTCGACCACTGTCAGGATGATGAATAAAATCGAGCTGGCCAGCAGATAGCGGGAAATCCAGAATCCTGCGCCCATGTGTTTCTCCTCTTGTCGTCGCGTTGTCTCGTGATTCAAAGTGCTGATCGTTGCAGCATCTCAGCGCAGTATGCATCATTTTTCGGCATTACTGCCATCTCCTGGCCCTATCTCGACTAAAATGCCGGGGTTTTCACCGTCTTCCAGCTTGCCATGACCAACTCCAGCTCCCCTCCGTTCCACATCGCCGTCATCGGCGGCGGCCCTGCCGGCCTGATGGCCGCCCAGGAGGCGGCAGGCCAGGGCGCCACGGTGGAACTGTTCGACGCCATGCCATCCGTCGGCCGCAAATTCCTGCTGGCGGGGCGCGGCGGCATGAATATCACCCATGCGGAAGACTACTGTTCCTTCATCTCGCGCTACGGCCGGCCGGCACGCTGGATCAAGCCGGCGCTGGACCAGTTCGGTCCGCAAAAAGTGCGCGACTGGGTACACGGCCTGGGCGTGGATACCTTCGTCGGTTCCTCGAACCGCGTCTTCCCGACGGACATGAAAGCGGCGCCGTTGCTGCGCGCCTGGCTGCACCGCCTGCGCGAAGCGGGCGTGCAATTTCACATGCGCCACCGCTGGACGGGCTGGCGCGACGGCCAGCTGGTATTCGCCACGCCGGAGGGTGAGCGTTTGCGCGCCTTCGACGCCGTGATCCTGGCGCTCGGTGGTGGCAGCTGGGCACGGCTCGGTTCCGATGGCGCCTGGGTGCCGCTGCTGCAAGAGCAGGGCGTGGCCGTGGCGCCTTTGGTGCCGGCCAATTGCGGCTTCGACGTGGACTGGAGCGAGCATTTCAGCAGCCGTCATGCGGGCGAACCGCTGACGACGGTGGCCATCTCGGCGCGCAACATCGATGACTGCATGATCAAGCGCCAGGGCCAGTTCGTCATCACGGCGGGCGGCGTGGAAGGCAGCCTGATTTATGCCTTATCGGCCGCGCTGCGCGAGCAGATCGCCGCCGAGGGCAGCACCACCATCTGGCTCGACCTGGCGCCCGACTACACGCATGAACGCGTGTTCGAAGAAGTGACGCGCCCGCGCGGTTCCCGCTCCATGTCCAGCCACCTGAATAGCCGCCTGGGCATCAAGGGCGTGAAATCGGGCTTGCTGCGCGAATGCCTGAGTGCGGCCGACTTTGCCGACGAAGCCAGGCTGGCGGACGCCATCAAGCTGCTGCCCGTCACACTCGTACGCCCGCGTCCCATCGATGAAGCCATCAGCAGCGCCGGCGGCGTGGACTTCGACGGTATCGACGGCAGCATGCTGCGCGCCATGCCGGGCGTCTTCGTGGCGGGGGAAATGCTGGACTGGGAAGCGCCGACGGGCGGCTACCTGCTGACGGCCTGCCTGGCGCAAGGCAAGGCGGCCGGCGAGCAGGCGGTCAGCTGGCTGGAAGAGAATGTCAATGCCAGATGATATCGCCTGAACCGCTCTTTTGCGCATCGCGCTGGCGCGGGTTGCCGTAGACGTGAATGTCGCCGCTGCCGCGCAAGGTGAGGTTGGCCGCGTCGCGCACGAAGACCGTGCTCTGGCCCGAGCCTTGCAGGCTGACGCTGGCCTTGTCGGCGGCCAGGTGCTCGGCATCGATGTCGCCTGATCCGCTCAGGTCGGCACGGAGGAACTTCGTGTTGCCGCTGGCGGCGATGCGCCCGGAGCCCACCATTTCCAGCACCACGCTGTCGCTGTTGCCTGCATTGATGTCGAGGTCGCCGCTGCCGTTGACGGTGGCTTGTACCTGCTTGTAGCGTCCCGTGAAGCTGACGTCGCCCGAACCCGTCAATTCCAGGATAAAACTGTCGCCGGAAAATCCCGTGATCTTGCTGTCGCCATTGCCGTGCACTTCCACGCGCACGAGGGCTGGCAGCACCAGTTCCACCTGCAGCGGCTGGCGATGGTGGAACAGCATGCCTTTCGGGCCGATATGCAGGGTCGTGCCATCGGCCGTCGTGTCGACGTTCGACAGCAAGCGCTGCTCGCCGCTCACTTTCAGCGATGGCGTGGCGCCGCGGCGCAGCACCAGGTCGATGGGGCCGGCCAGGTCGATGCTGTTGATATTGGCGGCAATCGGGCGCGTTTCGCTGCGC
The DNA here is from genome assembly GCF_001445815.1 of Janthinobacterium sp. Ant5-2-1. Classification (NCBI taxonomy): domain Bacteria; kingdom Pseudomonadati; phylum Pseudomonadota; class Betaproteobacteria; order Burkholderiales; family Oxalobacteraceae; genus Janthinobacterium; species Janthinobacterium sp. Ant5-2-1. The sequence goes on from NZ_LNCE01000061.1 coordinate 16,214, forward strand.
ACGGCGCGGCCGGCAGCGCTGCTGGGATTGCTGATCCCCTTGGCGCGCAGCGCCGCATACGACATGGCGATCAGGACCATGGCCAGCAAGAGCATGGACAGGCCAACTTTGAGCAAGCGTTTCATGGCAGCCTTTCTAGTGACCTTTGAGCAGGGAGACATTCATGGCGACATAGCGTTTGATACCGATCAAGGTATAGCGCGTGACGACCAGACTGAGCAGGAAGATGGCGATGCCGCCGAGCAGCATGCCCACGCCGAAGACGGTTTGCGTGGTGCGCGCATCGCGGTCCATGTCGGTGGAGATGCGGATGCCGCCGCCGGCCAGCGCTTCGGCCCGCTCCATCACGCGCGATGTGGCGCCAGGCGCCTGGGGCTCGGACTCGGCTTTGACGGGGCCGGGCAGGTGGTCCACTTCGATGCCTTTGTCGCCGATGGTGATGCGCGTTTCACGCCGTTCGCCGCCTTCGCCGCCGTCATCGTCATGGATGAAGACGTGGCGCAGCGGGCCATCGAGCACCAGTTCGTTGGCGCCGGACAAGCCGCTGGCCGTGATGGCGATGCCGGCCAGGTAAAAGCTCAGGCCGACGGCATACAGGGCGGCCAGCAGGGCCGCGTAGACGGCGGCGGGCACGACCATGAACAGGTTGAAGATGGCCAGGCCCACGAGCGAGACGAGCAGGCGCAGCAGGTTGACGGGGGTCTTCTTTTGCTCGAACGCCTGGCGGTGGGTGCTGCTGCGCAAGGTGAGGGCGATCTTTTTCGGGTCGCCCAGGTCATCGGCGATTTCGTGCTCGCTGCGGCCGGCCGCAGCGCCTTCAATGAAGGTCTGTTCGTAATAGTCGAGGGTCTTGGCCACCAGGTCCGGTGGCAAGCCTTCCAGCGCGCGCCGCAGCGCGTCGAGATAATCTTGCTTGTTCATCATATTCTTCCTGTCAGTCCGCTTCGCCGCTTCAGCCCACTGCAGGCAGCAGCATGCTTGCCTGGCTCAGCAGCAATGGCGCATGGGGCGCCTGCTGTCCGTTGATGACAATCAAGGTGGCCAGCGCCACACAAGCGAGCAGTGCCACGGCTTTCAAGCTATTTTTCAAGTGCAAGGTGGTGTGCATGGTATTCCCCGTGGCATGGCCGTTGTCGATGATCAGACTGTACCCAAGCGCACGCGGGCGCACCAGTGCGGTGCGACAGAATGCAATTTCGCGGGGGCGAGCGACACCAGGGGAGGATGCACCGTCAAGTCTACTTTGCCGGCTTGACCGTGGTGACGGCTTTGGCCGCCGCCACGCCGCTGCGCACGGCCGCCTCGATGGTGGCCGGATAGTCTTGCGTCCGGTCATCATTGGCCGTGTAGTCGCCGGCCAGCAGCAGGCCCGGCACGCCGCTGGCGTTGCCGGGGCGGGCCAGGTCCGGCGTGCAGGCAAAGGTGGCGCGCTTTTCCGTGATCAGTTGGGTCCAGGCAGGTTGCGCCAGTTCAGGGCGTTGCAGCACCTGCGCCAGTTGCGCCGCGATCGCTTGCGCCAGCGGGCCATGGCCTTGCTCGGCGGCATTGCCCGAGGCGCTGATGACGACGGCCAGCAAGCCCGCCTGCTTGCTGTCGAGTTGGCCCCGGTCAAAGACGAACTGGCCCCAGCGTTGTTGTTCCGGCGTATCGACGAGGGCGTAGAACGGCAAGTCCAGGCGCACCGAGGCGTCGTATTGCAGGTAGCAGGTGCTGATGGCTTCCGGCGTGAAGGCTTGCATGCAGTCAATGGCAGCGTCGAGGCGGGCGTCCTGCAAGCCTTGCAGCAGCGTGGTCGCCTGCACGGACGAGGTGGCGATGATGACGCCATCATAGTGCTCGCCGTCATCGAGCCGCCAGCGGCCATCAGCCAGCGCCTGCAAGGCATCGACCTTGGCACCCGTGCGCACTGTACCGCCATGCCGTTCCACATAGCGGGCGGCCGCGTCCGGCAACAGGGTACTCAAATCCGCTTTCGGGATCAGCATATCGGACGCGCGGCGGCGGGATGCGCCCAGGCTGTCGCGCAGCACGTTGATGAAGACGCGGGCCGAGGCCCGCTCGGGAGGCGTATTCAATGCGGCCAGGCACAGCGGATGCCACATCAGCCGGTTCAAGCGGTCCGTCTGGTCGAAGCGCTGCAGCAACTCGCTGACCGTGCAATCGTTATATAGCTGCCAGCCCATCGTCCGCATGGCCGTGGAAAAACGCATCAGGGCCAGCTTGTCGGCGCGCAATAATCCTTTGGCGCACAACAGTGCCCATGCCAGGTGCAGCGGCGCGGGCAGGCGCGGCGCGACGAAATCCATGCCGCCCGAGTCCGCCGGATAGCGCATCTGCAGGGGCAGGGTGAGGATCAGTTCGCCAGGGTCTTGCCCCGCGAGCTTAATCAGGCGCAAGGTTTCCCTGTACGCGCCCAGCAGGATGTGCTGGCCGTTGTCGAGCGTTGTATTTTCTCTCTCGACGCGGCGTGCGCGGCCGCCCAGGGTGCGCGCCGCCTCGAACACGGTCACCGAGTGGCCGGCGCGCGCCAGCTCCATTGCCGCCGCGCAGCCAGCCCAGCCGGCGCCGATGACGGCGTAGCGTTGCTTCACGGCCTGATCAGCCACGAACCCAGGTTTTCCAGGCCAGCCACAGTTTGCGGATCGGCGTGAGCGAAATGCGCTGTTTCAGCACATGGTAGCCGTCGCGCTCGACTTCATTGAGCAGGGTCCGGTAGATGGCGGCCATGATCAGGCCCGGGCGCTGGGCGCGTCGGTCTTCCGCCGGCAGCAGGGCGAACGCTTCGTCATACGCCTTCTGCGCACGTGCTACCTGGAAACGCATGAGGTTTTCAAAGTTTTCGCTGTGGCGCGCGTTCAGCAGGTCGGCCGCCGTCACATTGAATTGCTGCAATTCGCTGATCGGCAGGTAGATGCGCCCCTTGCGCGCATCTTCGCCCACGTCACGGATGATGTTGGTCAGCTGGAAGGCGTGGCCCAGTTTTTCCGCGTACAGCAGGGTTTCCGGGCGGGTCGCGCCAAAGATGCTGGCCGACAAGATACCCACCACGCTGGCCACGTGCCAGCAATAGCGGCTCATGGCCTGGTAATCGAGGTAGCGGGTCTGATTCAAGTCCATTTCCATGCCGTCGATGATGGCCTGCAAATGTTTTTCTTCCAGTTTATACACGTCCAGGTGCGGCTGCAGCGCGCGCATCACGGGATGCGTGGGGTTGCCCTCGTACATGGCCTTGACTTCCTTGCGCCACCAGACCAGCTTGGTGCGTGCCACGGCTTCGTCCGTGCATTCGTCGACCGTGTCATCGACTTCGCGGCAGAAGGCGTACAGGGCCGTGATGGCCTTGCGGCGCTCGGCCGGCAGGAACAGGAAGCTGTAGTAGAAGCTGGAGCCGCTCTGGGCGGCCTTTTGTTGGCAGTATTCGTCGGGAGACATAGTCAAAAGAGCAAGGGTTGCAGATCGAAGCCGCTATTCTATCGTCTTACAGAGTGGGCGACGGGGGAAAAGCCGTTTTTACTTGTGTCTCTTGATGCAAGCTTTTGCGCGACATGCGCAGGGCGCGCCAGAAAATGATCAGCCAGTCGCGTTTCTCGAGCTTAGGACGGCGCCGGAAAACGTCGTAATTGACGGCTTCGATGCACTCGAGGATGCGCAATCCCCCTTGCACCACCAGGCGCAGTTCCCAGCCGATGCGTCCGCGCAAACGCAGGGCCAGCGGCGCGCCGGACAGCATCAGGGCGCGCGTGCGGGCCACTTCGAAGCGCATCAGGGCGCTCCACTTGCCGTGCGCTTCGGGGCGTTCGAAGGCGGCGGCGGAGACAGCAAAGCGGCTCAGGTCTTCCATCGGCAGGTAGATGCGCTCTTTTTGCTGGTCGATGGCGACGTCTTGCAAGAAATTAATTAGTTGCAAAGCTGAACATATCGCATCGGAATCGCGTACATTCTGTTCATCGGCCGCGCCATACAGGTGCAGCATCAGCAGTCCCACGGGGTTGGCCGAGCGGGCGCAGTAATCGAGCAGATCCTCGTAGCTGGCGTAGCGCGTCGTTTCCACATCCTGCTTGAAGGCGGACAACAAATCGTGGAATGGCTTCAGCGGCAGCTGATGTTTGGCGATGACGCCAGCCAGGCGTTCGAACATGGCGGCGTTCTCGCCGGCATGGCCTTCACCGCGCGCGATGCGGCCCAGCGCCTCTTCGTAGGCGTGCAGGGCAGACAGGCGTTCGGCCGGCCTGGTGTCGCCTTCATCGGCCAGGTCGTCGGCGCTGCGGGCGAAGGCATAGATGGCTTCGACGGCGGGCACCAGGCGGCGCGGCAGTAAAAATGATGCAACAGGAAAATTTTCGTAATGGTCTACAGGCATGAACACACTTCTCTAGTCTTGCGTTTGTCCGGCACCGCTCAAACGGTGGAATGAGGCCGGGCGTTGTACGTCTCAAGATTAATGACGCAAAAGTCACTAAAAACTTTTACGCACGATTATAATTAATAACCAGAAAGTCATTAGCGGTAAATCACTCGCCGCCATGACCAAGCTGATATTGTCACAAATTTAAGGATATCGCGTGCGAAAAAGTTTGGCTTAACCCAAAGGGCAAGCAAAAAGTTTCTCCGCATAAAAATATTGCAGCCCGCATAGTAAAGGAAAATACCTTGTTTGCCCTGAAAACCCTGCGCCGCGAGACCGGCGCATCCGTACTTCCCGCCCTGCGGCTGATTGCCGCCGCGGCCATCGCGCTGACCCTCGCTGCCTGTTCCAAGCCTGCCGTCAAAGTGGAAGACGTGCGCCCCGTGCGCGCCATCGTATTGTCTAGCAGTAATGTTGACGTAAGTGCCGAGCTGTCGGGCGAGGTCGTGCCCCGTGTCGTGTCGCAGCTGGGTTTCCGCGTGGGCGGCAAGATCGTCGCGCGCAAGGTCGACGTGGGCGCCAGCGTCAAGAAGGGCCAAGTGCTGATGCAGCTCGATCCCGTCGACTTGCAGCTGTCGCAAGCCCAGGCCAAGGCTTCGCTGGTCAGCGCGGAGACGAGCCGCGACCTGTCGCGTGCGGAATTGAAGCGCTACCAGGATTTGCGCGAGAAAAATTTCGTCAGCCAGGCCGTGCTTGATGGCAAGGATGCCACCTACAAGGCGGCGCAGGCAAACGTGGAAGCGGCCCAGGCCCTGTACCGTGGCCAGGCGAACCAGTCCGGCTATGCCAGCTTGCTGGCCGACGTCGATGGCGTCGTCACGCGCATCGAGGCTGAAGTGGGGCAGGTGGTGGCGCCCGGCGCGCCCGTCGTGCAAGTGGCCAGGAGCGGCGAGAAGGAAGTCGTGATCGGCATTCCGGAAGACAAGGTCGAGACCTTGCGCGGCGTCAAGGATGTGGTCGTGCGCCTGTGGGCCGACCCGAAACAGGCGCTGCCGGGCAAGATCCGCGAAGTGTCGCCCGTGGCCGATGCCGCCACGCGCACTTATATCGCCAAGGTCAGCATTCCGGACGCGCCGCAAGTGCGTCTGGGCATGACGGCCGTCGTGCAATTCGCCTCGCAGACGGCCACGCCGCAGATCAAGGTGCCGCTGACGGCCCTGTTCAATGAAAAGTCGCAAAGTTCCGTGTGGGTGGTGGAAAACGGCGTCGTGAAGCTCGTGCCGGTGACGGTGGGTGGCGTGGCGGGCAATGAGTTGCTGCTGGCCTCAGGCGTGAAAGCGGGGCAGACGGTGGTCACGGCAGGCGTCAACCTGCTCAAGCCGGGCCAGAAAGTGACCATCCTCGGCGCCGACGTGGCCAGCAAGCCGGATGTGGCCGCTGCCGCCGTCACCGTGGGTGCGGCCAAATGAAGGGCGGCTTCAATCTGTCGCGCTGGGCGCTCGAACACATCCCGCTGACGCGCTACCTGATGGCCGTGCTGCTGATCGGCGGCATGCTCAGCTATGCCAGCCTGGGCCAGGATGAAGATCCGCCGTTTACCTTCCGCGCCATGGTCTTGCAAGCCTACTGGCCGGGCGCCACGGCCTTGCAGATGGCCGAGCAGGTGACGGACAAGCTGGAAAAGAAACTGCAGGAAACGCCCTACATCGACGAGATCACCAGTTATTCGAAGCCGGGCGAAACCCTGATTCTGCTGGAGTTGCGCGAATCGGCGCCGCCCAAGGAAACGGCGGCCGCCTGGTACCAGGTGCGCAAGAAGATCGGCGACATCCAGGGCACCTTGCCGGCCGGCGTCGTGGGCCCGTTCTTCAATGACGAGTTCGGCGATACGTACGGCTCCATCTTTGCCCTGTCCGGCGACGGTTTTACGTACGCGGAAATGAAGGATTACGCGGACAAGGTGCGCCAGGAACTGCTTGCAGTAGGGCAGGTATCGAAGGTGGAACTGTTCGGCGTGCAGGATGAAAAAATCAATATCATCTTTTCGCACAAGAAATTTGCCCAGCTGGGCATTCCTTTTGACGGCATCGTGCAGCAATTGTCCGCGCAAAACAGCATCAACGCCACGGGCGTGCTGGTAACGCCGACCGATAATCTGCAAGTGCGCGTGACGGGCGCCATGGTAACCGTCAAGGACCTGGAAAACCTGGAACTGCGCGCCAACGGCACTACCTTCCGCCTCGGCGACTTTGCCACCGTGAAACGCGAATTCGTCGATCCGCCGAAGGACAAGATGCGTTTCAATGGCAAGGAAGTGATCGGCCTGGGCGTGTCGATGGAAAAGGGCGGCAACATCATCGACATGGGCAAGGCCTTGCAAGCCACCGTCACGCGCATGAAGCGCGAATTGCCGGTCGGCATAGAATTGCAGCGCGTGTCGAACCAGCCGGAAGCCGTGTCCGCTTCCGTGGGCGAATTCGTGCATACCCTGATCGAAGCCATTCTGATCGTGCTGGCCGTCAGCTTCGTCGCGCTGGGCTTGCATACGAAGCCGCTGCGCATCGACGTGCGGCCGGGCCTGGTGGTGGCGCTGACCATCCCGCTGGTGCTGGCCGTTACCTTCCTGTTCATGCGCCTGCTCGACATCGACTTGCACAAGATTTCCCTGGGCGCCCTGATCATCGCGCTGGGCTTGCTGGTAGATGACGCCATCATTGCCGTTGAGATGATGGTGCGCAAGATGGAAGAGGGCATGTCGCGTTTCGACGCGGCCACGTTCGCCTATACGTCGACGGCCATGCCCATGCTGACGGGCACCCTGATCACGGTGGCGGGCTTCTTGCCGATTGGCCTGGCCAAGTCGGCTGCCGGCGAATACACGTTCTCCTTGTTCTCCGTCAATGCACTGGCCCTGATCATTTCGTGGGTGGTGGCCGTGGTGTTTACGCCATACATCGGCTACATCTTGCTGAAAGTGAAACCGCACGCGCATAACGACCATGAATTGTTCGACACGCCGAACTTCCGCCGTTTCCGCCGCGCCGTCACCTGGTGCGTGGAATGGCGCAAGACCACCATTGTCGCCACCCTGGCCATCTTTGCGCTGGGCATTTACGGCTTTAACTTTATCGAAAAGCAATTTTTCCCCGATTCCAGCCGTCCGGAACTGATGGTGGAGCTGTGGTCGCCCGAAGGCACGACGTTTGCCGCGAATGAAAAGCAGGTCAAGAAATTCGAAGCGTTTGTGAGCAAGCTCGATGGCGTGGAAAGCGTCACCAGCTACGTCGGTACGGGCAGCCCCCGTTTCTACTTGCCGCTGGACCAGATCTTCCCGCAGACCAATGTGTCGCAAGTGGTGATCCTGCCGAAGAGTCTGGCTGAACGTGAACGCTTGCGCCAGCAAATCGTCGACGTCTTCAAGAAGGATTTTCCGGAAGTGCGGGGCCGGGTCAAACTGTTGCCGAATGGACCGCCGGTGCCGTATCCCGTGCAATTTCGCGTGATGGGGGCGGAAGTGGCCGGTGTGCGGGCCATTGCCGACCAGGTCAAGGACATCATGCGCGCCAATCCGAACACCCTGGGCGTGAACGACAACTGGAATGAATCGGTGAAAGTGCTGCGCCTGGACCTGGACCAGGACAAGATGCGCGCGCTGGGCGTCACCTCAAAAACGGTGATGCAGGCGGCCAATACGATTTTGTCGGGCACGGTCATCGGCCAGTTCCGCGAAGACAACAAGCTGATCGACATCCAGGTGCGCCAGCCGCTGGAAGAGCGGGCGACGATTTCCGTGTTGAATGACACAAATATCCCGACGGCAACGGGCAAGTCCGTGCCCATCTCGCAACTGGCCCGCGCGCATTTCGTGTGGGAACCGGGTGTCGTCTGGCGCGACAAGCGCGAATGGGCCATCACCGTGCAGTCGGACGTGATCGATGGCATCCAGGGCGCCACCGTGTCGACCCAATTGACGCCGCAGATGGATGCCTTGCGTGCCAAGTTGCCAGCTGGCTACCATATCGTCGTGAAAGGCGTGGCGGCCGACAGCGGCGAGGCGGAAGCGTCGATCTCGGCCAACTTGCCGCTGGCCATCTTCATCATCTTTACCTTGCTGATGCTGCAGCTGCACAGTTTTTCGCGTTCCCTGCTCGTCTTCCTGACGGGGCCGCTGGGCGTGGCGGGCGCCGCGTTTGCCTTGCTGGCGTTGGGCCGGCCGCTTGGTTTCGTGGCCAACCTGGGCATCATCGCGCTGTTCGGCATGATCATCCGTAACTCGGTGATCCTCGTCGACCAGATCGAGCAAGACATCAAGGATGGCTCGGCCCCGTGGGACGCCATCATCGACTCGGCCGTGCGCCGCTGCCGTCCCATCGTGCTGACGGCTGCCGCCGCCGCGCTGGCCATGATCCCGCTGTCGCGCTCCGTGTTCTGGGGGCCGATGGCCGTGGCCATCATGGGCGGCCTGATCCTGGCGACGGCCTTGACCTTGCTGTTCCTGCCGGCCCTGTATGCGGCCTGGTTCCGGGTCAAGAGGCCGGAGCCGGTGGGCGCAAAAGAAGGCTAGGAGGCAGCGCCAGGGCGCTGGCATAAAAAAGGCGGCATTCCTCTGGGAAATCCAGTAGAATGCCGCCTTTGCTTTACCGAGCGCTTGCTCCGGGCTTGCTCATAAGTCCAAGGTAGCCAGATCGCTCCCGAGTTGTTAAAATCAGGGAAGCAGTTTATAGCAAGTAGCACACAGTAGTACAAAATGCGGATGTGGTGGAATTGGTAGACACGCTGGTCTTAGAAGCCAGTGCTTCGGCTTGGGAGTTCGAGTCTCCCCATCCGCACCAATCCGGGTTGTTCCAGCCCGGACGTGCAGCACCATCAAGATATTCTCCAAACATTCAGTTTAATTAAGCAAGTGCGCCCAGTGCGCCCAGTTGCCTGCTCGACTGTTGCACCATCTGCGCAATCAATGCCTGCGCCTGCGGGTAGCCGCTTTTTTCCATCAATTTGTCATCTTCAGTCAGCGGCCACAGCGCCTGCAGGACGCGTTGCCGTGCCTGCGGCCAGTTGTGCTCCTGCGCCTGCGTTGAGGGCGGCAGTTCCTTGCCTAGCAGGTGCAGCACCTCGCGCGTCTGCGCCAGCTCTTGCTCTGCCTGCGCGGCCAGCGTATCGCTGCGCGGTGGCGGCTGCAGCGCCAGATAAGTATCGAGTTTGCGGCTCTGGCGTTCGTACAGGTCGAGCAGCAAATGCAAGGTGGCGCCGCCTGGCCGCCGTTGGGTGTCGAGCGCATCGAGCACGTCGAGCAGCCAGTGCGTCATCTGCCGCCCGGCCAGTCCCAGCTCCGGCCAGGTGGTGCGCTGCAATTGCTCGCCCAGGTAGCGGGCGCGATCGATGGCGCGCCGGCTGCCGCTCATGTGCTGGCCGATGGGGCCGTACTGTGGCGCCAGCGCCGCCTCCTGCTGCTCGGCCAGCAGGCACAACAGAGCCAGGTGGACATACACATGAAAGGCGGCCAGGGTGCGGTGGGCATCCCAATAATGATTGCCCTCATCATCGGGCGCATTCCACAGCGAGCAGACCTTGGCGCCATCCTCACGCGCATAGTCGGGCGCCAGCAGGCTGTGGCCGTGGCGGAAGTCGTAGAGTTTCTGGTGCAGCGACTCGTGCAGCAAGTGTTCGGCCAGCCACCATGGGTTGCCGATCAGTTCCTGGTTCAGGAACACGCTGCCATTGACACGAAATTGCGAGCTGGACGCCTTGCCGCGCCACGTGCCCAGCTTGGGAAACAGGGCGATCAATTGCACATGAGAAAGCGCGCTGGCCGTCAGGCGGGGCAGCAAGGTTTCCAGCAGGCCCAGCCCGCGTCGCAGCAGTGCCCGTTCCTGCGGCGTGGGCGTGGCCAGCGGCGCGCCGTAGTTATCGTCCATCACGGCAAGGAAGGCCGCCGCATACGGCGTGCCCTGATGCCAGGTATGCCATATATAAGTGTCGTTGTCCTGCGGTGCATATTCGGCGTACAGGCGCGCCATGTCGGGCAAGTGCGCCGTCAGCGGCCGGCCGGGCAAGCCCGCGCGCAGGTGTTCGTCGGCCACCAGGAACAGCGCCGCGCATTGCGGCAGGGGCAAGCCGTACTCGTCACCGAGGTGCAACTGGCGCATGGCGTGCTGGACGGCGCAGCGCAGCACCGTGTCGCCCAGCAGCTGGCGCTGGCGCGCGGGTGGCGCCCCATCGAGCCGGCTGGCCAGCCGCGCGGCCTCGGGCAGGGTGCTGCCCAGCTTGTGCAAGCGCCGCCGGTAGGCGACGGCCAGCTGGTCGCGGATATAGCCGCTGTCGCCAAAGGCGCGGTGGGCCGCCAGCGCCGTTTCCACGGCGGCCAGCACGTCCGCATCCGGTGGCGCGGCGCGCACGGTTGGCGCAGCCACTGCCGGCTCAGGCGACGGTAGGGTGGTCGTGGTCGTGGTGGCCATCGCCCCGCATGCGCAATTCCATTTCATCGACTTCCGTCTGGATTTTTTGCAGGTCGTCGTCCGTGACGCCGTCGAGCAGGCGGCTGAGGACCATTTGCAGCTTGGCTTTGGCGTTGCTGGAACTGCCGGGTGTACTATCGCTCATGATGTTTTCTCCCTTAAATTCACTTGGAGAGGGCGTACGCGGCTTAGGTTTGCCTGAAAAATGGCCAAATTGAGGTAAATCAAAGGTTTTTTGCCCGAAATCTTCGCTGTGAGCGCATTTCTTTGTTTCGGACGGGGCGCCAGTTCGCATATACTAATGAACGAAGCAGGCTGGAAAGCCTGTCTCTGGCGAAATAAAGAATGCCGGGGCAAGAGTAAAGACAGGGCACTCCCAGGCTGTGGCGACTCGTTCGCCGCCGCTGGTATCCTCTGTGGCCGGGCTGCAAAGCCAGCCACTTTCCCGAAGTCCTTTGTTATAATGCCACGCTTTACCGAATGATGGCCGGCCCTGCATATACCTAGACGCATGGCTGGACGCTCGGAGCCCTGTCGCAGTACTGGAAGCGGCGGATTGTTTGGTGCCTGGTGCGGGTTTTTCCTCAGCCGGGTAGACCAGGTCCATCGTCCTGTTTTCAGTACTTTTACAGATGAATATGCGAGCGAGTGAAGCTGGACCCATGTCTTGCCGCCAGTGATGGCGCAAGGGGTCGGGTCTTCTTTTCTCGCACCAACAGTGTTTATTTTTTGGACGATTTTTTACATGGCAACTGCAGTCGAAACCTTGGGCAAACTCGAACGTCGTATCACGATCTCCTTCCCGCTGACGGACGTCCGCACGGAAGTTGAGAAGCGCCTGAAAGTGCAAGCCCGTACGGCTAAGGCACCGGGCTTCCGTCCGGGCAAAGTGCCGTTGAAAATGGTCGCAGCACAATACGGCTACCAAATTGAATCCGAAGTGCTGAATGACAAAGTCGGCCGCGCGTTCAACGACGCCGCCAACGAAAACAATCTGCGCGTGGCCGGTTTCCCGAACATCGTGCCGAAAGAAGAAGCAGCCGAAGGCCAGCTGGCTTTCGACGCAACGTTCGAAGTGTATCCGGAAGTCGCCATCGGCGACCTGACGGCCGTTGAAATCGAAACCGTGCAAGCCGACGTGTCGGAAGCCGAAATCGACAAGACCATCGACATCCTGCGCAAGCAGCGCGTGCACTTCCACACCAAGGGCGAAGCTGGCGAACACGGCGACGGCGGCGAAGCTGTCGCTGCCAATGGCGACCGCGTGACCGTCGACTTCGTCGGCTCGATCGACGGCGTTGAATTCCCAGGCGGCAAAGCGGAAGGCTACGCTTTCGTGCTGGGCGAAGGCCGCATGCTGCCAGAATTCGAAGCAGCGACCCTGGGCCTGAAAGTGGGCGAGTCGAAGACCTTCCCATTGTCGTTCCCTGAGGACTACCATGGCAAGGACGTTGCCGGCAAAACCGCATCGTTTACCATCACGCTGCAAAAGCTGGAATGGGCGCACCTGCCGGAAGTCGATGCCGAATTCGCCAAGTCCTTGGGCGTTGCCGATGGCGACCTGGCCAAAATGCGCGAAGACATCAAAGTCAACCTGCAACGCGAAGTCGCTGGCCGCGTGAAAGCACGCAACAAGGAAGCCGTCATGGACGCGCTGATCAAAGTTGCTGAGCTGGAAGTGCCAAAAACGCTGATCGCTCAGGACTCCGAGCGTCTGGCCGAAATGACCCGTCAAGACATGGCGCAGCGCGGCATGAACGTCAAGGACGTGCCTTTCCCAGCAGAACTGTTCGCGGAAAAAGCCGAGCGTCGCGTACGTCTGGGCCTGATCCTGTCGCAACTGGTGGGCGACAACAACCTGCAGGCAACGCCTGAGCAAGTCAAGGCGCAAATCGAAGATTTCGCCCAAAGCTACGAAGATCCACGCGAAGTGCTGAAGTACTACTACAGCGACCGTCGTCGTCTGGGTGAGATCGAAGCCCTTGTATTGGAAGAAAACGTCGTCACTTACGTGCTGGGCCTGTCGAAAGTCACGACGAAAGCAGTTGCTTTCGACGAACTGATGGGAAGCAACGCACAAGCGTAAACCAGTTGGTATTGGGATGCCGTCATTGCTGAAAAGTACTGATGGCTTCCCCTAACTGCTTCACAAGGAAATGAAATGACAGGTATGAACCGTAATCCGGCGCTGGACACAGAGATGCTCGGCCTGGTGCCGATGGTGGTGGAACAAAGCGGTCGCGGCGAGCGCTCGTATGATATTTACTCGCGCCTGCTGAAGGAACGCTTGATTTTCATGGTTGGCCCGGTCAATGACCAGATGGCCAACCTGGTTGTCGCCCAGCTGCTGTTCCTGGAAAGCGAAAATCCGGAAAAGGAAATCTCGCTCTACATCAACTCGCCAGGTGGTTCGGTCTCGGCCGGCATGGCCATCTACGACACCATGCAGTTCATCAAGCCGGACGTCTCGACCCTGTGCACGGGCATGGCTGCTTCGATGGGCGCTTTCCTGCTGGCCGCTGGCGCCAAGGGCAAGCGTTTCTCGCTGCCGAACTCGCGCATCATGATTCACCAGCCGTCCGGTGGTTCGCAAGGCATGGCGTCCGACATCGAGATCCAGGCGAAGGAAATCCTTTACCTGCGCACCCGCTTGAACGGCATCATGGCCGAGCGCACGGGCCAGTCGATCGAACAGATCGCCAAGGACACCGACCGCGACCGTTTCATGTCCGCCGACGAGGCCGTTGAGTATGGTTTGATCGACAAAGTGTTGACCAGCCGCGCTTGATGAGCCCCTACCGGTATTGCTAAGCATGTAAGTAAACGCCCGGGCGATCAAACGTTCGGGCGTTTCGCTTTTATTTCGGGTAGCATGGAGCTTGTGCACGTTGTTGACTTGCGCCATGGGTGGCTGCCTTTGCGGGCAGCTACCGCACTCCGGCTTGCGATTTTGCAATATTGTTAATGCAGTTCCAACCAAAATGCCTTATGTCAGACAAAAAATCCTCTAGCGGCGAAAAATTACTGTATTGCTCGTTCTGCGGCAAAAGCCAGCACGAGGTGAAGAAACTCATCGCCGGCCCGTCCGTATTCATTTGCGACGAGTGCATCGACTTGTGCAACGACATCATCCGTGATGAAACGTCGAGCATCGAGACGGTGACCGGTACCAAATCCGACCTGCCGACGCCGCAAGAAATTGCCGCCTTGCTCGATCAGTACGTGATCGGCCAGCAGACTGCCAAGCGCATCCTGTCGGTGGCGGTGTACAACCATTACAAGCGCCTCAAGCACCTGGGCAAGAAAGACGACATCGAACTGGCCAAGAGCAACATCTTGCTGGTCGGTCCTACCGGCTCGGGCAAGACCCTGCTGGCACAGACCCTGGCGCGCATGCTCAACGTGCCGTTCGTGATTGCCGACGCCACCACCCTGACCGAAGCCGGTTACGTGGGTGAAGACGTGGAAAACATCATCCAGAAGCTGCTGCAAAGCTGCAACTATGACGTCGAGAAAGCCCAGCGCGGCATCGTCTACATCGATGAGATCGACAAGATTTCGCGCAAGTCCGACAATCCGTCCATCACGCGCGACGTGTCGGGCGAGGGCGTGCAGCAAGCCTTGTTGAAATTGATCGAAGGCACGATGGCTTCCGTGCCGCCACAAGGCGGCCGCAAACATCCGAACCAGGATTTCGTGCAGATCGACACGACCAACATCATGTTCATCTGCGGCGGCGCCTTCGACGGCCTGTCGAAAGTGATCGCCAACCGCTCCGAAAAGAGCGGCATCGGCTTCTCGGCCACGGTGCGCAGCAAGTCGCAAAGCTCGGCCAGCGAACTGATGCTGCAAGCGGAACCGGAAGACTTGGTCAAGTTCGGCCTGATTCCGGAGCTGGTCGGCCGTCTGCCCGTCATCGCCACCCTGGCGGAATTGACGGAAGAGGCGCTGATCCAGATCCTCGTCGAGCCGAAGAATGCGCTGATCAAGCAGTATTCGAAGCTGCTCGAGATGGAAGGCGCGGAACTGGAGATTCGCCCGGCCGCCCTGCATGCGATCGCCAAGAAGGCGCTGGCGCGCAAGACCGGTGCCCGTGGCCTGCGTTCCATTCTGGAACATGCTTTGCTGGACGTCATGTACGAACTGCCGAGCGAACAAAATGTGGTGAAGGTCGTCATCGACGAAAATACCATCACCAGTGGCGCCAAACCTTTGTTGATTTATCAAGAGACTGCCAAGGCCTCCGGAGAAAATTGATTACTGCTGAGACAAATGCATAAAAAGGGTTTTGATTCCTTAATGCATGGCAGTACAATTTAAATCAATGAGTGCAGGCTTCAATCGGAAAGCCACTCGCGGCGCTTAGCTGCGCGTGGCTTTTTTTACTGTGAAAACTGCATTTATTACCGTCATGCGGGTGTGTTTTGCGAAATAGACAGAAAAATGTTTGTTTCACAGAATTATTTATTCTCGCCGGTCTTGTGTTTTGGCAGCGAGCGCCAACATCGTAAACACGCTTTCTATAAGGTACGCCATGACAACTTCCAAATTAACTGAGCAAACTCAACTGCCGTTATTGCCGTTGCGGGATGTCGTCGTTTTCCCGCATATGGTGATACCGCTGTTCGTTGGCCGTCCAAAGTCGATCAAGGCGCTGGAAGCTGCGATGGAGCAGGGCAAGAGCATCATGCTTGCCGCTCAAAAAGCAGCCGCGAAGGACGAGCCGTCTCCTTCGGATATCTATGAAATTGGCTGCGTCGCCAATATTCTGCAAATGCTGAAGCTGCCCGATGGCACTGTCAAGGTGCTGGTCGAAGGCGCGCAGCGTGCCCGTATCAACCACATCAGCGATGCGCCGACGCACTTCATCGCCGACCTGACGCCGCTCGAGTCCGAGCCGGGCGACGAGTCGGAAGTCGAAGCCATGCGCCGCGCGATCGTGCAGCAGTTCGACCAGTACGTCAAACTGAACAAGAAGATCCCGCCGGAAATCCTCGCTTCGCTGTCGGGCATCGACGATGCCGGCCGCCTGGCCGACACGGTGGCCGCGCACCTGCCGCTGAAACTCGAGCAAAAACAAGTCATCCTGGAAATCTTCAGCGTGGCCAAGCGTCTCGAGCACCTGCTGGGCCAGCTCGAAGGCGAGCTCGACATTCTGCAGGTGGAAAAGCGCATTCGTGGCCGCGTCAAGCGCCAGATGGAGAAGTCGCAGCGCGAGTACTACCTGAACGAGCAAGTCAAGGCGATCCAGAAAGAACTGGGCGAGGGCGAAGATGGCGCCGACCTCGACGAACTGGAGAAAAAAGTCGCTTCGGCCAAAATGCCGAAGGAAGCGCTCGACAAGGCCACCAACGAGCTGAAAAAACTCAAGCTGATGTCGCCGATGTCGGCCGAAGCCACCGTCGTGCGCAACTACATCGACACCCTCGTCAACTTGCCTTGGAAAAAGAAATCCAAGGTCAATAACGATCTGTCGAATGCGGAAAAAGTGCTCGAAGGCGACCACTACGGCCTCGACAAGGTCAAGGAACGCATCCTGGAATACCTCGCGGTGCAACAGCGCGTCGACAAGCTCAAAGCCCCGATCCTGTGCTTCGTCGGTCCTCCTGGCGTCGGTAAAACCTCGCTGGGCCAGTCCATCGCCCGCGCGACGAACCGCAAGTTCGTGCGCATGGCCCTGGGCGGCGTGCGCGACGAGGCCGAGATCCGCGGTCACCGCCGCACCTACATCGGCTCGATGCCGGGCAAGATCTTGCAATCGCTGTCGAAAGTCGGCGTGCGCAATCCCCTGTTCCTGCTCGATGAAGTCGACAAGATGGGCGCCGATTTCCGTGGCGATCCATCGTCGGCCCTGCTGGAAGTGCTGGACCCGGAACAGAATCATACGTTCTCCGACCATTACATCGAAGTCGATTTCGACTTGTCCGACGTGATGTTCGTGGCCACGTCGAACTCGTACAATATTCCGCCAGCCTTGCTTGACCGCATGGAAGTGATCCGTCTGTCCGGTTACACGGAAGATGAAAAGACCAGCATCGCGCAGCGTTATTTGCTGCCGAAGCAGATCAAGAACAATGGCTTGAAGGAAGAGGAAATTTCGGTGGCCGAGTCGGCCTTGCGCGACATCATCCGCTACTACACGCGGGAAGCCGGTGTGCGTTCGCTCGAGCGTGAAGTGTCGAAGATCTGCCGCAAGGTGGTCAAGATGCTGCTGCTGAAGAAATCCGACAAGAAAGTCATCGTCAACTCGAAAAACCTGGATAAATTCCTCGGTGTGCGCCGCTACGATTTCGGTGTCGCAGAGAAAGAAAACCAGGTGGGCCAGGTGGTCGGTCTGGCATGGACGGAAGTGGGCGGCGATCTGCTGACCATCGAAGCCGTGTCGATGCCGGGCAAGGGCGGCATCATCCGCACGGGTACCCTGGGCGACGTCATGAAAGAGTCGATCGAGGCAGCCCGCACGGTGGTGCGCAGCCGGGCACAGCGCCTGGGCATCAAGGCGGACGTGTTCGAGAAGAGCGACATCCACATCCACGTGCCGGAAGGCGCGACACCGAAGGATGGTCCTTCGGCTGGCGCGGCCATGACGGTGGCGATGGTGTCGGTCTTCACGGGCATTCCCGTGCGCGCCGACGTGGCGATGACGGGCGAGATCACCTTGCGCGGCGAAGTATTGCCGATCGGCGGCCTGAAAGAAAAGCTGCTGGCGGCCCATCGCGGCGGCATCAAGACGGTCCTGATTCCCGAGCAGAACGTGAAAGACCTGGCCGACATTCCGGACAACGTCAAGAACAAGCTCGAGATCGTACCGGTGCGCTGGATCGACAAAGTGCTGGAAATCGCCCTCGAACGCATGCCTGAAGCGTTGGCGGACGTCGCTGCGGTGGAGGCTGTCACGGCCGCCGCGGCCAAGCCTGATGCAGCCGGCGAGGTAGTAAAACACTAACGTTTTACCCCTGTTTTCCCCAAACAAGCGCTTTTAGAGCGCTTGTTTTATATTGAAACGTGAATTGCGCCCCCAAAGCGCTTGACACATATACAGTGTGGCTTGTTTAATACGCCTGCACATTTTTTTCGCCGGACAGCTGTGGTGCCAAAAGTGCCGCAACGATACGGTAAACGTTTTATACCTTTGTAATTGGGGATGCTAGTGAACAAGACTGAATTGATCGACCACATTGCTGAAAAAGCTGACATTTCCAAAGCCGCCGCTGCGCGCGCACTCGACGCTGTTATCGGCGGCGTGACGGAAACTTTGAAAAACAACGACAGCGTGACGCTGGTTG
>NZ_LNCE01000062.1:0-25279 GCF_001445815.1 Janthinobacterium sp. Ant5-2-1
CCCGGCGGCGCCATCAGGCACCGCCGGGATTTTTTATTGATCTATTTGATCAGGATCAGATTTCCTCGTACAGCGGCAAGGTCAGAAATTCGGCGAACGATTCCGACGTCGACATTTCCTCGAAAATCTGGCCGGCGCGTACATAGGTCGGGCCGTTGCCGCCTGGCGCATCGCGCTGCACCTTGACCAGCTCTTCCGGAATCATGGCGCGCACCATCTCGGCCGTCACCTTGCGGCCATCTTCCAGCACGCCCTTGCTGGAACGAATCCACTGCCACACTTGCGAACGGCTGATCTCGGCCGTGGCCGCATCTTCCATCAGGTTATGGATAGGCACGCAACCGTTGCCGGCCAGCCAGCTGCCCAGGTAATGGATGCCTACGTTGATGTTGTAGCGCAAGCCCGCTTCCGTAATCGGCGCTTCCGGCTGGAAATTCAGCAGATCAGACGCTTTCACGTCGATGTCGGGACGCTGCTTGTCGATCTGGTTCGGTTTATCGCCCAGCACTTTCGTGAATTCACCCATGGCCAGTTCGACCAGGCCCGGGTGCGCCACCCAGCCGCCGTCATAGCCATCGGTGGCGTCACGCGCCTTGTCGTTGCGCACGCCACCCATGGCGATGTCGTTCTTTTCCGGATCGTTCTTGATCGGGATCAAGGCTGCCATGCCGCCGATGGCTGGCGCACCTCGTTTGTGGCAGGTTTTCAGCAACAGCAAGGCATAGGCGCGCATGAATGGCGCCGTCATGGTCACTTTCGCGCGGTCGGCCAGGCAGAAATCCTTGTCGAGCTTGAATTTCTTGATGCACGAGAAGATGTAATCCCAGCGGCCCGCGTTCAGGCCCGAGCTGTGCTCCTTCAGTTCATACAGGATTTCATCCATCTCGAAGGCCGCCAGAATGGTTTCGATCAGCACCGTCGCCTTGATCGTGCCTTGCGGCAAGCCCAATTCGTTTTGCGTCATGACGAAGATATCGTTCCACAGGCGCGCTTCCAGGTGCGATTCCATCTTCGGCAGATAGAAATACGGGCCGGCGCCGCGTGCCAATTGCTCCTTGGCATTATGGAACATGAACAGGGCGAAATCGAAAATGCCGCCGGAAATGCGCTTGCCATCGACCAGCACGTGCTTTTCATCGAGGTGCCAGCCGCGCGGACGCACGACGAGTGTCGCGATTTTGTCGTTCAGCTTGTACGACTTGCCATTTTGCTCCAGCGAAATCGTCTTGCGCACGGCGTCGAACATATTGATCTGGCCTGTCAGCTGGTTATCCCAGTTCGGCGTGTTCGAATCCTCGAAGTCCGTCATATAGCTGTCCGCGCCGGAATTAAAGGCGTTGATGACCATCTTGCGCTCGACGGGACCCGTGATTTCCACGCGGCGGCATTCCAGCGCCTTCGGAATCGGCGCGATCTTCCAGTCGCCGTCGCGGATGTGCGCGGTTTCTGGCAAGAAATCAGGACGCTCGCCCGCATCGAGGCGCTTGGCCCGCTCGACACGCACGGCCAGCAATTCCTGGCGGCGCGGCTCGAAAGCACGCGTCAGCTTGGCCACCAGCGCCAGCGCGGCCGGCGTCAAGATCTGTTCATAGCCGGGCTGGATGTCACCCGTGATTTGCATGCCTTCTGGAAGTGCGATCGTGTTCTGCGTCATGAAGTTCTCCGGTTTTTAATAAATATAAGCAAAGGTAATCTGGTGATCCAAGTATAAGCTGAACGACTGCGCGGACAAGCTGGACAGAGGCGCAAAAACACTCTGCAAGGCGGCGCGTTTGTTCTATAGTATTGCACTATAAGGCATGGAAACGAGATTAAAAATCACTTCATCTATGCGTTTTTATCACAAGTGAAGACATAGCAGGAGCCGTAATGGGCCAGTTCAGACAAATATCGACGTTCGTGGAAGTGGTCGCCAAGGGCAGCCTGTCGGCCGCCGCGCGCGCGGAAGGGATCGCACCGGCCATGATAGGCCGGCGCCTCGATGCGCTGGAGCAGCGCCTGGGCGTCAAATTGCTGCAGCGTACGACGCGCAAGCTGGCGTTGACGAATGAAGGCGCCGCCTTCCTGGAAGATTGCCAGCGCATCCTGGGCGAACTGGAGGAAGCGGAAGCGGCCGTGGCAGTACGCAGCGTGAAAGCCAGCGGCCATTTGCTCATTTCCGCGCCAGCCGGCTTCGGGCGGCAGCACGTGGCACCTTTAATTCCCTCTTTTGTCGCCGAGCACCGCGACGTGACGGTGTCGCTGAACCTGAACGACCGCCTCGTCGACCTGATCGGCGAAGGCATCGACGTGGCCATCCGCATCGCCAGCCTGTCCGATTCCTCGCTCGTGAGCACCAAGCTGGCCGACAACCAGCGCGTGCTCGTCGGTTCGCCCGCCTACCTGAAACGGGAGGGCACGCCCCGCATCCCGGCCGACCTGGCCAAGCACAATTGCCTGGCGATCAGCAGCGAAGGCAGCCAGCGGGGTTGGACTTTCCGCGAAAACGGCAAGAATGTAATTTTAAAGGTGGCCGGCAATATGGTTTGCAACGATGGCGAAGTGCTGCACGACTGGGCGCTGGCCGGCAAGGGCCTGGCATGGCGCTCGATGTGGGAAGTGGGCGCCGAGATCGCCTCGGGCCAACTGGTGACGGTGCTGGACCAGTTCGCCGCCCCGGGCAATGATATTTATGCCGTGTTCGCCCAGCGCCGCCACTTGCCGCTGCGCATACGGGCGTTCGTGGATTTTTTAAGGCACAGTTATTCGCAACCCGACTACTGGCGTGAACGAGCAATCTAGCTACTGCCGGCCGGACTGGTAGAGCGTCGTTTGACGCAGAGTGGTGTAGGTCGGCGTAGGTCGGCTTAGCGCAGCGTAAGCCGACACCAGCTCACACATCTTGCCAACGCCACTCTTGTCGGCTTACGCGCAAGCGTTAAGCCGACCTACCTGATGATGCAAAGCATGCCAAAAAGAGCCGCTTAGCCCATAAAACACTCGAAAAACCCATGCTTCACGGAAATTCAGGCGAAAAAAAATCCTCGGAGACCGAGGATTTCTTTATTTCGTTTGATCCAGCGTATTAGATTGGCTGAATGTTCGAAGCTTGCTTGCCTTTAGGGCCAGCGGTCACTTCAAAAGAAACGCGTTGGTTCTCTTGCAGGGACTTGAAGCCGTTCGACTGGATAGCCGAGAAGTGAGCGAACAGATCTTCGCCGCCTTCGTCAGGGGTAATAAAGCCGAAACCCTTCGAATCATTGAACCATTTTACGATGCCAGTTGCCATTACAATTTCCTATTTCAGTTAAGTTGGGCTTGCGCCCGTTATATCGTTTGAAGCAAGAAAGAAATGACAGACAAACTGCACTACTACCTCGAATCCAACGATGCCCAATTATACCAACAAAACTGAGAAAAACCATTCTTTCGCAAAATAAACTTACGAACACTACTTTAATAGCCAAATCCCCGTCTTGCGGCGCCCTGTAGCAGCGGCATGGAGACACTATATCCTAATCTGCGACGCGGGTGCTTTGCGTTGTATCAAATGAATCATTGCAACCACATCTCTATAGTACTGTCGCTCACGCGGTGAAATGGGTGGCGGCCGCATCGCGTCCCACCCAGTCCAGCAGCGCCGCCACCTGCGCCCGCACGGCGGGCCATTCCGCCACCGCTTGCTCCGGGGCATTGAGCATGGCGCGCACCAGCTGTTCGATGCGCCGGCATTCCTGGCCCAGCGCGGCGAAGCCGAAGGTGGCAGCCGAGCCGGCCACCGCGTGCAGCGCGCGGTGCAGCTCCGTCAACGGTTCCAGACGGGGGCCTTCGCTGTCGCAGCGGCTGCTTGCCTGCGCGATCGCCTGCAACAGGGCCGGCACGCCAGCCGCATATTTTTCATTTAGAGCACGCAAACGCGCGCGAAAATCCGGATCGATCAAGGTTGCCATAGCAATACTCGCTTGATGCGGCTTACTTGGTGCCGAAGATGCGGTCGCCGGCGTCGCCCAGGCCTGGCACGATGTAGGCGTGGTCATCCAGGTGCGAATCGAGCGCGGCGCAGAACATCTTGACGTTCGGGTGCGCGTTCTGGAACACGGTCACGCCTTCCGGAGCGGCAACCAGGGCCAGGAAGATGATCTGCTCGTCCGTCACGCCGCGCTTTTTCAGCACGTCGACGGCGTACACGGCTGAATTGCCGGTCGCCACCATCGGATCGCACAGGATAAAGGTACGCTCGTTCAGGTCCGGCAGGCGCACCAGGTATTCCACGGGCATGTGGGTGGCCGGGTCGCGGTACACGCCGATGTGGCCCACGCGGGCCGATGGCACCAGATTCAGCAAGCCATCGCTCATGCCGATGCCGGCGCGCAGGATGGGCACGATGGCCAGTTTCTTGCCGGCGATAACAGGCGCGTCGATGGTGACGAGTGGCGTCTTGATTTCGCGCGTGGTCAGCGGCAGGTCGCGCGTGATTTCATAGCCCATCAGCAGGGTGATTTCCTTGAGCAATTCGCGGAAGGTGCGCGTCGACGTATCGTGCTCGCGCATGTGGCTCAGCTTGTGCTGGATCAATGGGTGATCGGTAATGAACAAATTCGGGAAGCGTGGGTCTTGTTTCATATTGTTTTTCTTTCTCTACTGTCTGGCGCGGCGGCAAGCCTGGGCCGCAAGCGCGCTGTGTATCGATAAAATGATGGATTGCAGCATTATCCCAGCCCGCAGCCCGCCTGTGGCCGGAATTTTCGAAATAATCGGATTTATTGAAATCAATACTCGCGTAACGCGCGCGCCAGGATGGCCGCGCAATCGGTGCCGGCCGGCAAGCGGCCATACGCCCCGCCCGGGGCCTGCACCAGGCGCGACTGCAGGAATGCTTGCGCGATGAAGGGCGGCGCATGGCGCAACAGCAAGGCCGCTTGCACGGCCAGCACGATGCGTTCGGACAATTGCCGGGCGCCAAATTCATCCGCCTGCGGTCCGTCCAGGTCAGCCAGCAGACGCGCGCGATAGCCAGCAAAGATGGCATCGCCATCGCCGGCCAGCGACAGCTCGGCCGCCAGGGCGTCGCGCGCGGCCGGCGACTTGCCGAAGGCGCGCAAGACGTCGAGGCACATGACGTTGCCTGAACCTTCCCAGATCGAATTGACAGGCAGTTCGCGGTACAGGCGCGCCAGCGGCGCGTCTTCCACATAACCGGTGCCTCCCAGCACCTCCATGGCCTCAAAGCCGAAGCCGGGACCGCGCTTGCAGATCCAGTACTTGCCGGCCGGCGTCAGCACGCGCGCCAGCATCGCTTGCTGTGGATCGGCCTTTTCATCGAAGCAGCGGGCCAGGCGCAGCGCAAAGGCCGTGGCCGCTTCCGATTCGAGCGCCAGGTCGGCCAGCACGTTTTGCATCAGCGGCTGCTCGGCCAACGGCTTGCCGAACACGGCCCGCTGGCGCGCATGGTGCAGCGCCTGCGTCAAGGCGGCGCGCATGATGCCGGTGCTGCCCAGCACGCAATCGAGGCGCGTATGGCTGGCCATTTCCAGAATCGTGGGTATGCCCCGCCCCGGCTGCCCCACGAGCCAGCCGTAGGCATTCGTGAATTCCACTTCCGACGAGGCATTCGAGCGGTTGCCCAATTTATCCTTCAGGCGCTGCACGCGAATGGCGTTGCGGCTGCCGTCGGGCAGGTAGCGGGGCAAAAAGAAACACGACAATCCCCCCTCTTCCGCCTGGGCCAGGATCAGATGGGCGTCGCACTGGGGCGCCGAGAAAAACCATTTGTGGCCGACGATGCGCCAGGCGCCGCCGGCCTCGCCGCCGAACAGGGCTTGCGCTTCGTCCGGCGGCACGGGCACGGCGCGCGTGGTATTGCTGCGCACGTCCGAGCCGCCCTGCTTTTCCGTCATGCCCATGCCGACCAGGGCGCCCCGCTTCTGCTCGACGGGCAGGGAGCGTGGATCGTATTGGCGCGAGAGGATTTTCGGCAGCCAGCGCTGCGCGATCTGCGGCAGATCCAGCGCCTGGCGCAAGGCCGGCACCGAGGCATACGTCATCGTCACGGGACATTGCGTGCCGTTTTCCACCTGCCCCACTAATAGATAGGCGGCCGCGCGCGCCACCTGGGCGCCAGGACCGGGCGAAGCCCAGGGCGAAGCATGCGTGCCGGCGCCCACGAGGATGGTCATCAGTTCATGCCAGGCCGGATGGAACAGCACTTCGTCGATGCGGCGGCCGACCCGGTCGAACTGCTGCAGCTCGGGCGTGTGGATATTGGCCTGGCGCGCCAGCGCATAGGTCTCGGCGCGGCCCAGCCTTTCGCCCAGCGCGTCGAGTTCCTGGAGCGCCGCCCCGCCGCCCTCGCGCAGCAGCGCTTCGATCAGCGCCGGATCGCAGGCGAACAGATTGACGTTTTCAAACGGCGTGGCCTGGTTGAAAACTTCATGCGTATCAAAAGCATTCATGGGGGTCCCCCGCGATTTGTTATCATGGCGCCCTTGCCTGCCGTGGACGCACCGTCAACACCGTCTGCCAGCCAGACTAGCGTAAAGCGCATGACGGGGCAAGCGCGCCAGTGGAAGCGAGCGCAGATAAATGTTTCCATGCGGAATGAAATGCCTGCGTGCGTCGCGCGGCATGATTTTTTTCATGGAAGGCAGGAATATTTGCAAAACCTGAAGCAATGTTGCTCTATTTCATGTAATCGGGTGCTTTTCAATGATACATTTCGTGTGGATCGCGTTCCGATAGCCGCCCTTCGGCCCCTATGGCGCGCGTCATGCACGACGCACTCTTTCCGTTGGCGCCCTGCCCTGCAGCGAGCGCCGGCACTGATAATAAAAAGGTAAAAGCCAGCACGATGTTTTCCAGTACCCCATCCGCCGCCCACCGCGAGGCTCGCCACGAGTTGGACAACCTCATGGAAGAGGCAGGCGACGTCGTGTTCCGGCTCGATATGGACGGCCTGATCCTGTTCGCCAGCAAGCGCGCGGCCACCCTGTTCGGCGCACCATCGGGCCTGACCGGCCACTTGCTGCTGCCGCTGGCCACGGAAGCGTCGCGCGCGGCGCTGCAGGCGGCGCTGGAAGACGCCCTGGCCGAGCCGGGCCGCCTGGAAGTGCGCCTGCAAACGCCGGACCAGGAAATCTGGTTCGAGCTGCGCCTGTCTTCTTATATGAACGCGGCCGGCGTGGCCGAACTGCTGGTGGTCGGGCGCGACACGTCGGCCCAGCACAATACGGAAGAACGGCTGCGCCACATGGCCACGCACGATGCGCTCACGGGCTTGCCGAACCGCTTGCTGCTGTCGGACCGCATCCGTATGGTGATCGCCCAGGCCGCCCGTTCGGGCCAGGGCTTTTCCGTCGCCACCATCGGCCTCGATGGCTTTAAAAAGGTCAACGATGGCCTGGGCCACCCCGTCGGCGACGCCGTGCTGCGCCTGGCCGCCGCGCGCCTGCGCAAGACCCTGCGCGACAGCGACACCCTGGCACGCGTGGGCGGCGATGAATTCGTCGCCGTGCTGCCGGGCAGCGCCACGGACGCGCAGATCAAGCTGGTGACGGGCCGCCTGCTGGCGACCCTGCAGGCGCCGTTCGAAGTGGACGGCCACACGATTTACGTGGGGGCGTCAGTCGGCGTCTCGATCTATCCCCTGCACGCGGAAGATGAAGTGCGCCTGGTGGCGCTGGCCGATGCGGCCATGTCGCGCGCCAAGGAAACGGGCAAGGCCCGCTGCCTGGTCTATAGCCCGCGCCTGAATGGCCCGTCGGAACACGATATTTCGCTGGAAGCGGCCATGTTCCAGGCCGTGCGCGAAGGCGAATTCCTGCTCTTTTACCAGCCCATCGTCGATGCGCACACGCGGCAAATCCAGGGCTTCGAAACCCTGATGCGCTGGAAGCACCCGACCCTGGGCCTGGTGCCGCCCGTGCGCTTCATCCCGATTGCCGAAGCCAATGGCCTGATCAACCTGCTGGGCGCCTGGGCGCTGAAGGCGGCCTGCGTGCAGCTCAAGCAGTTTCAGGAAGTGGCCAAGCGGCCGTTGTACATCTCCGTCAACATCAGCCCGCGCCAGTTCCGCAACGACAAATTCCTCGACGTGCTCGATGACGCCATCGCGTTTTCCGGACTCTCCGGCGAACACCTGGTGCTGGAAATTACGGAAGGCACCTTGATGATCGACCCCGTGCATGCGGAAACCATCCTCGTCAAGATGACGGAGCGCCGCGCGCGCATCGCCATCGACGATTTCGGCACCGGTTATTCTTCGCTCGCGTACCTGAAGCGCTTCCCCATTTCCGTGCTGAAGATCGACCGCACCTTCATCAAGGACTTGCCCGCATCGAGCAAGGATGCTGCCATCTGCAACACCATTCTCGATCTGGCCAAGCATTTGAACCTGTCCGTGGTGGCCGAAGGCGTGGAGACCGAAGAGCAGATGCACTTCATCGAATCGCGCGGCTGCCAGTACGTGCAAGGCTACCTGACGGGTAAACCGATGCCGGCCCATGCCGCGCTAGCGGCCCTGAGCGTGAAAACCTATGCGGCGCTGGTGCCTGTGCCGTCTGCCAATGAACCGCGCGGAGGGGTGCAATGAATCCAGGTCATTTCACGGTACCGACACAGCTCGGCAAAAACACACTGGACCTGCTGTGGGCGCGCACGCGCCAGCAGGGCGACATGCCCGGCTTCGCGAAAGCCATCAGCGCCATCCTCGGTGCCATGCGCGGCGAGGATGACCACGAATTCGACATCACGCAAACGGTGTTGTCCGACCCTGTCCTCACACACAAGGTGCTCAGACTGGCCAACAGCGGCATGTATTCGGCGTTTGGCCAGCGGGTCAACACGGTCTCGAAGGCCGTGCTGGTGCTGGGCATCGACGCCATCGGCCACCTGGCGCTGGGCCTGAAGCTGATCGAGGAATTGTCGCAGGCGTCGCCCGATTCCGTCAGCGCCCACGTGGAAATGGAAAAGGCCGTGCTGGCCGGGATGGTGGCGCAGCAGGTGGCCACCAGCGCCGGCAGCCTGCAGGCGGAGCAGGCAGTCGTCTGCTCAATGCTGCACACCCTGGGCCGCATGATGGTGACGTTCTACATGACGGACTTCTGGGCGCGCATGCAGGCGCATGCGGGTCCCGGCAACGAGGCTGCCGCCGCGCGCGAAATCCTCGGCCTGTCGCTGCCGGAAGTGGGCTATGCCACGGCTGCCCACTGGGGCTTGCCGCAGCACCTGATCAACGGCATGCGTCCGATGGACCCGTCGCCCGACAACGCTCCCGTCAGCGGCGCCGACTGGATGGCGGGCCTGTCGACGATGGCGGCGCGCTGCGCCGACTCGCTGTGGCACGACGATGCGGCCGGCGCGGCGCAGGTCCACGCGCTGATCGACGATTATGCGGGCACCCTGGGCATCGCTGCGATGGACCTGGTGGTGGCGGTGGACAAGGCCAAGGCGATGGCGGCGGCCGACCTGTCGATCGCCCCCCTGTCGAAACCGGCCGAACGGCGCGCGCGCCAGTTGGCGTCGACGCGCATGCGCGCCGAAGGCAACCGCGTATTGATCGGCGGCCTGGCCGACCTGCGCGGCGCCATCGGCAGCGCCAGCCCGGGACAGATGGTCTCGATGGCGCTCGAAACGCTGCACCAGGGCTTCGATTTTTCGCGCTCGGTGGCATTCGTGCGCAACCACAGGGATCATCTGTATTCGGCGCGCATCAGCATGGGCGAAGGCATGGCCGACTTGCAGGATTTGATGGTGTTTGGCGATGCGTATGAGCCGAATGTCTTCCACGCGGCCCTCAATAGCGACCGCGTGATCTTCATCGACAATGCGCGCGACCCGAAATTTGCCGCCAAGCTGCCACAATGGTGGAAAGCGACGTTGTCCGAAGCGCGCAGCTTCGTCGTGCTGCCCCTGTCGGCCAACGGCCACCCCACGGGATTTTTATATGGCGACTGGGACGACAGCTTCCCGCCGATCCAATTGAACCAGACGGAATTCAACCTGATCAACGATATCCGGGCTTTGCTGGTGCAGTCGGTGGAGATGCGGCACCAGCTGGAGCTGGTGGCAAATAAAGTGGCGTGACAGGAAGCGCCAACGATGTTGTCGGATTACGCGGGGCGATGCCCCGCTAATCCGACCTACATGCACGCATGCCGTGGGCCGTAGGTCGGGTTAGCCAGAATGGCGTAATCCGACATCACCGCAACGCAGGCCCGTCATCCGACAACATTTCAATTTACTTCAACTTCGGCGTCGAAACCGACACATCGCCGCATTGCGCGCGGTGCATCAGGGCGTGGTCGATCAGCACCAGCGCCAGCATGGCTTCGGCGATCGGCGTGGCGCGGATGCCCACGCACGGGTCGTGGCGGCCGAACGTTTCCACCATCACGGGGTTGCCTTCTTTATCGATCGAGCGGCGCGGCGTGCGGATCGACGAGGTCGGCTTGATGGCGATCGAGACACTGATATCCTGCCCCGTCGAGATGCCGCCCAGTACGCCGCCGGCGTTATTGCCGATAAAGCCTTCAGGCGTCAGTTCGTCGCCGTGCTCGGAACCCTTTTGCGCCACCGAATCGAAACCAGCGCCGATTTCCACACCCTTGACGGCATTGATACCCATCATGGCGTAGGCGATGTCGGCGTCAAGTTTGTCGTAGATGGGCTGGCCAAGGCCGACGGGCACGTTTTGCGCGATCACGTCGATGCGCGCGCCGATGGAATCGCCATCGCGGCGCAACTGGTCCATGGCATCTTCCATGCGCGCGATCAGGTCCGCGTCGCCGCTGGCGGCAAAGAACGGATTCGCATGCACGTGTTCCCACGACTGGAATGGCACGGGGATGTCGCCCAGCTGGCTCATGCACCCCTTGAAGGTGGTGCCGTATTGCTGCAGCAGCCATTTCTTGGCAATCGCCGCCGCGCCCACCACGGGCGCCGTCAGTCGCGCCGACGAGCGCCCGCCGCCGCGCGGGTCGCGCACGCCGTATTTATGCCAGTAGGTGTAGTCGGCGTGGCCGGGGCGGAAGCTTTCCGCGATATTGCCGTAATCCTTGCTGCGCTGGTCTTCATTGCGGATCAGCAGCGCGATGGGCGTACCCGTCGTCACGCCCTGGTATACGCCGGAGAGAATCTCGACCGTATCGGATTCCTGGCGCTGCGTCACGTGGCGCGACGTGCCCGGCTTGCGGCGGTCCAGCTCGGGCTGGATATCGGCTTCCGACAGGATCAATCCTGGAGGACAGCCATCGATCACGCAGCCGATGGCCGGACCATGCGATTCGCCGAAAGTGGTAACAGTAAACAGCTTGCCAAAAGAATTGCCGGACATAGTAGGAAGTGTGAGGACTGGAAAACTCAATTCTACCAGCCTGCGGGGCATGCCATGCCGCTAATGCCACGACCAAGCCCGATATTGCCCCACCCAAATCGCCATTTTTTAATCCCGTGTATTTTTTCATGCAAAAAACACCAGATATGAGTTGCAATCATGCAAATCAAGAAATATTGCTCCACAGAATAGATTTAAAAAAACATTTTGCTTATTAAATAGCTATATACTTGGATCAAAGCGCGCCACACAATACTGGCTATCAAACCGATTTGGACTGCGCCGAGAGCACGTCACAAATGCCCAGGGCTAGGCGCGTTGCCGAAGACAGTACGCAAGTACGGCGAGGCAACGCAACAACGCCATGGGCTTTTGCGACGCGCTCGTATAAACATCGAGTCATCCTGGAGAAGCTATACATGCCCGCACCGATCATCCCCCTTGACGCCAACAAGGACGATCACGACGACCTGGTATTCCTCGATGAGCAACCGGCTGCGCCGCTGACGGCCGCACCGCGCAGCGTCTGGCGGGTGATGATCATCGACGACGATGAAGACGTCCACTCCACCACCACTTTCGCCCTCGGCAACCTGGAAATGCAGCACCGCCCGCTGGAATTCGTGCATGCGTATTCGGCCGGCCAGGCGCGCGAACTGCTCAAGCATGAAGACGACATCGCCGTCATCCTGCTCGATGTGGTGATGGAACAGGATGACGCGGGCCTGCACCTGGTGCGCTACATCCGCGAAACCCTGAAAATGACGGACGTGCGCATCATCCTGCGCACGGGCCAGCCCGGCTATGCGCCGGAAATCGACGCCATCCGCGATTTCGACATCAACGATTACAAGACCAAGTCCGAACTGACGCGCATCAAGCTGTTTACGACGGTGACGGCGGCCATCCGCTCGTACGAGCAGATCCGTTCGATCAACAGCAGCCGGCGCGGCCTGGACCGTATCGTCCACGCCAGCACGCAGCTGATGGCGCTGCACGGCGTGCAGAATTTCTCGGCCGGCGTGCTGGCGCAGATCGCCGACCTGCTGGGCATCCGCGCCGACGGCGTGCTGTGCGTGCAGGACTTGCAGGACAACGGCAGCAAGGAGCTGCTCGTCTCGGCCTGCACGGGCAGCTTTTCCAGCTTGCCGCACAGCGCCCTGTGCGGCCTGCAAAACCCCCGCGTAATGGCCGCCATCGAGCACACCCTGGCGCAGCGGCGCAATGTGTACGCGCACGACTACGCCACCCTGTACTTCGCGGGCAAGGCCAGCCGCGACGCGGCCGCCTACCTGGTGCTGCCGCGTCCCCTTTCCGCCATCGATGAAAGCCTGCTGGAAGTCTTCTGCAGCAACGTCGCCGTGGGCCTGGACAACGTCGAGCTGGTGTCGCACCTGCACAATGCCGCCTTCTACGACCAGTTGTCGAAGCTGCCCAACCGCACGCGCCTGGTGGAAATCCTCGACGCCACCTTGTCCGGCCCCGCGCGCGACGACGCCACCTTGTCGCTGGTCGACCTCGACCACTTTGCCGAGACCAACGACGCGCTGGGGCACCAGTTCGGCGACACCCTGCTGATCGCCGTGGCGGGCCGCTTGCAAACCCAGCTGGGGCCCCAGCTGACGGTGGCGCGCCTGGGCGGCGACATCTTTTGCGTGCTCGGCGATTCCTCGCAAGTCAACCCGAACAAGATCCTGGCCCTGTTCCAGCCGCCGTTCTGCATCGATGGCCAGGACGTACAGCTGTCCGCCACCCTGGGCCTCGTGCGGCTCGGTGAACATGCGGGCACGGGTGCCGATGCGCTGAAGGATGCGGATATCGCCCTGAAGCGGGCAAAAAGCCAGCAGCGCGCCGGCCACTTCTATTTCTCGCGCAGCATGGGCATCGAAATCCGCGAACGGGTGCGCATGATGCACGCACTGCGCACGGCTTTCAGCCAGGACCAGCTGTTTGTCGTGTATCAACCGCAGATCGACCTGACGACACGCCGCCCCGTGGGCGCGGAAGCGCTGCTGCGCTGGCAAACACCGGACGGTAAATTCATCTCGCCCGACCGTTTCATCCCGATCGCCGAATACTCGGGCATCATCATCGACCTCGGTGAATGGGTGCTGCGCACGGCTTGCCGCGAGCTGGTGCTGCTGCGCGAACAGGGCCACCGCAACTTCGTCATGTCCGTCAACGTGTCGCAAGTGCAGTTCCGCCATCCGCTGTTCCTGGAAATGCTGCGCGCGGCACTGGAAGAAACGCAGGCGCCGCCCGAGTTCATTGAACTGGAAATCACGGAATCGATGGCCATGGAAGAGCCGGATCTGCTGATCAAGATGCTGTGGCAGATCAAGCAGACGGGCGTCAGCATCGCCATCGACGACTTCGGCACGGGGTTTTCCTCGCTATCCTATTTGCAGCGCCTGCAAGTGGACCGCCTGAAAATCGACCGCGCGTTTGTGACGGAAATCACGGGTTCCGCGCGCGGCAGCAGCATCGCCGAAATGGTCATCCAGCTGGGCCGCAACCTGGGCCTGGCCGTCATTGCGGAAGGCGTGGAAGACGAACGGCAAGCGCAGATTTTGCAGGCGCTGGGCTGCCCGATGGCGCAAGGCTTTCTGTTCGCCCGCCCCATGACGGCGACGGCGCTGGGTACCTGGCTGAACAACGAGGCGCTGCAGGGCGCTGCCTAGGCATCACTTTGAATCGACCATGCAAAACGCCGGCATCTGCCGGCGTTGTTTTTACTGCATAGTGATCGCTTAATCGGTGGTTTCAGCCGGCCAGTCGCGGATGTACGCTTTGAGCATCTGGTTTTCAAAGCTTTGCGCTTCGAGCACGGCGCGCGCCACGTCGTAGAAGGAAATGACGCCCAGCAAGGTCTTGGCATTCATGACGGGCAGGTAGCGCGCATGTTTTTCCAGCATGATGCGGCGCACTTCGTTCACTTCCGTATCCGGGGTGACGGTGATCGGGTGGTCATCCATGTGCTTGCGCACGGTGCCGCCGCCGATCTGGCCCGCGTTTTCATGCAGCGCGTT
The DNA here is from genome assembly GCF_001445815.1 of Janthinobacterium sp. Ant5-2-1. Classification (NCBI taxonomy): domain Bacteria; kingdom Pseudomonadati; phylum Pseudomonadota; class Betaproteobacteria; order Burkholderiales; family Oxalobacteraceae; genus Janthinobacterium; species Janthinobacterium sp. Ant5-2-1. The sequence continues at coordinate 14,338 of NZ_LNCE01000062.1, forward strand.
CAGCACTTCGCGGAAGGTCAGCATGCCGACCAGGTCGCCAAATTCCATGACCACCAGCGAACCGATGTCTTTTTCAGCCATGGTATTGGCCGCGTCAAGCAGGGGCTGGTCAGGCGTGACCGTGTAGAGAATATTGCCCTTGACTTGGAGAATTTCAGATACTTTCATATTGGCCGTCCTGTCCGCGTGATTGGTATTTTAGTTATTCTAGCCCTTACTGCGACTGTAGCCTATGCCTGCGGAAAAATCCAGCCTTGCGCGCAATCAAATCGAGTGGGATTGCGCGCCACCTTCAATCACGCCCTGCGGCGGAACCAACCTGCTATCGACAAGCGCTGGCGCGCCGTCGGCAGCACTTCGTGCAGCATCTCGCCCGACATGAACATGGCCATGCGGCCCGCTTGCGGCAAAACGTCCACCACGGGCGCGCCTTGCGGATGCAGACGCAGCGCGCCGCCGTGCTCGGGCAGCCAGTCGTCGTTCAGGTACAGCACGACGGACACTGTGCGCTTGTCGTCGTCGCGAAAACGGTCCAGATGGGCCCGGTAAAAGGCGCCCGGCGCGTACAGGGCGAAATGGCTTTCGTATTCTTCCAGGCCCAGGAACAGTTCGCGGTTGAGCAGGCAGCGCAGCGTTTCCATGTGTTCCAGGTAGCGGTCGCACGCCTCTGAACGGCCCGTTTCCAGCCATTCGATATGGTCGCCGCGGATGTCCGGCTGCAGCAGCGGCGCATGGCCGCTGCCCACGCCGGCGCCCTTCATCTTGCCGCTGAGCATGGATTGCACGCATTCGGCGGCCAGCTGGCGGCTCAGTTCAGGGGAGATGAAATGCTCTTGCATGAGCCAGCCTGCCTGGCACAGGCCGTCGACGATAGAGGGTCCGGGAACGGCAAGGGAGCCGTCGAACGATATTGCGGGCATAAAATCTTTCCTGGTGGACTTGCGATGAGAGTTCGCCTGAAGCCCAGGATTTCGCTGGTACGTAGCAGCCCTCCCTGCGGCGCGGCGCACGCGCACAGGTAAAACAGCCCGAATATCGCTGATCCGGTATCCTACCACCGCCGCACCGCGCCGGTCACTTTTTTTACACTGCTGGTTACACGCCCTGCTTGAGGCCACGGCGCCATGCGCCCTGCACAGGAGCCCTTTTGCTCAGCGGTAAATCAGGTTACGATCTTGCCACTATAAAACTTGGCGGAGACACCATGAGCGGCCCGAAATACCCCGGTTTCGATACTTTATCCCTGCATGCGGGCGCCGCGCCCGATCCGGCCACGGGCGCACGCGCCACGCCCATCCACTTCACGTCCTCGTTTGCCTTCAAGAGTTCGGAACATGCGGCTTCGCTGTTCAATATGGAGCGGGCCGGCCACGTGTATTCGCGCATCTCGAATCCCACCAACGCCGTGCTGGAAGAGCGCATCGCCGCGCTCGAAGGCGGCGTGGCCGGCATCGCCACGGCCAGCGGCCAGGCCGCCATGCACCTGGGCCTGTCCACCATCGCGGGCGCCGGTTCGCACATCGTTGCCTCGCGCGCCCTGTACGGCGGCTCGCACAACCTGCTGGCCTACACCTTGAAACGCTTCGGCATCGAGACCACCTTTGTCGACCCGCGCGACGTGGACTCTTGGCGCGCCGCCATCCGCCCAAATACAAAAGTGCTGTTTGCCGAAACCCTGGGCAATCCGGGTCTCGACGTGCTGGACATCCCACGGATTGCCGCCCTCGCGCACGAGCACCACTTGCCGCTGATGCTCGATTCGACGTTTACCACGCCGTATCTGCTGCGCCCTTTCGAGCATGGCGCAGACCTGGTATTCCACTCAGCCACCAAGTTTTTGTGCGGCCATGGCACGGCCATCGGCGGCTTGCTCGTCGATGGCGGCACTTTTGATTGGCAAGCCGCGTACGACAAGACGGGCCGTTTCGCCGAACTGTGCGAGCCGTACGACGGCTTCCATGGCATGGTCTTCGCCGAGGAATCGACCGTGGCGCCATTCGCCCTGCGCGCGCGGCGCGAAGGCTTGCGCGATTTCGGCGCCGTCATGAGCCCGCACAATGCCTTCGCCGTGCTACAGGGCATAGAAACCCTGGGCCTGCGCATGGACCGCCACGTGGCCAATACGCGCAAGGTGATCGATTTCCTGCTGGCCAATCCGGCCGTGGAATCCGTGTCCTACCCGGAACTGCCGTCGCACCCCGATTACGAGCTGGCCAAGACCCTGCTGCCGAAAGGCGCGGGCGGCGTGTTTACCTTCCGCCTGCGGGGCGACCGTGCGGCGGGCCAGCGCTTTGTCGACAGCCTCAAGATTTTCTCGCACCTGGCCAACGTGGGTGACGCCAAGTCGCTCGTCATCCACCCCGCCTCCACCACGCATTTCCGCGTGCCCGACGACCAGCTGGCGCAGGCGGGCATCACGCAAGGCACCATGCGCTTGTCCGTCGGTCTGGAAGATGCGGACGATTTAATCGAAGACCTGGCCCGTGGCCTGAAACTGTCGCAGAAAGGCGCTTGACATGCTGTTCACCATCGACAATACCGTCGCCTACTGCTACACGGGCGGCAAACCGTTCAACCCGGATCAGCCCACGGCCGTCCTCATCCACGGCGCGCAAAACGACCACTCCGTGTGGGCCCTGCAAACGCGTTATTTTGCCCACCACGGCTGGAACGTGCTGGCCGTCGACTTGCCCGGCCACGGGCGCAGCCTGGGCGCGGCGAAAACCACGGTGGAAGAGCTGGCGCGCTGGATACTGGCCGTGCTGGACGCTGCCGGCGCGGCCAAGGCCATGCTGATCGGCCACAGCATGGGCTCACTGATCGCACTGGAAGCGGCGCACCTGGCGCCGGAACGGGTCAGTCACCTGGCCATGCTGGGCTCCACCTACCCGATGAAAGTCTCGCCGGCGCTGCTGGAAACGTCATTGAATGATGAACAGGCGGCCATCGACATGGTCAATATCTGGTCGCACTCGTCGATCGCGCAAAAGCCGTCGTTCCCCGGCCCCGGCTTTTATGCCATGGGCGGCGCGCGGCGCTTGAAGCAGCGCATCGCCACCCTCAACCCCGATCACGTGTTTCATACGGATTTTTTCGCCTGCAATGCCTATGCGAACGGCGAAATCGCCGCCGCTTCGGTACACTGCCCCACTTTGTTCATTTTCGGCGCGCGCGACATGATGACGCCGCCCAAGTCGACCCGTTTGCTCACGTCTGCCATCGCGCATGGCACGGTGGTGCAGGTCGACAGCGGACACGAACTGATGGCCGAGCAGCCGGACGCCGTGCTCGACGCGCTGTTTGCGTTTGCGCAAACGGCAGCGGCATGAACGCTTTTTTAGGATAGATGCACATGTTGTTGAATACCCTGTTCGATGAATTGACTGGCCGCGGCAGCGGCACGGAAGCGGCGCGGCACGAGCGCTACAACTGGCTGGAACAGCTGCGCTGCGCCAACCCGCAGGCGGACGAAGGCGGCCCCATGGCGGGCATCCCCGGCCACCACTGGTACCGGCTGCCGCAGGCGCTGGTCGTGGCGGGCCAGCAGACAGACCTGCTGGTCGGCACAATGAATGCGCAATATCTGGTCTTCCCAGGCCGCCACGCGGCAGCCTTCGCTGCCGAACTGGGCCTGCAATACGACGCCAACAACCGCATCGACCGCCCCGGTGGCCTCGATGAATTGCTCGACGCCTATGAAGAACAGGCCGACGGCAGCTGGACCACCCTGCCGGCAGGCCAACCGGCTCCACCGCTGGCCGGCTGGGACGACGTGTACTTCCGCGTGCGCGACCTCAGTGACGGCAAGGCCATCCAGAGCGTGACCACCATCGCCTACGAAAGCAGCCGCTTTCCCGGCTACACCTTGCTGGGCACGACCCTGGTGGGCGCCGGCGCCATCGCGCACGACGACGAGACGGCGCAGTATCTGCAGCAAGTGTTCGCCGACTGGGCGATCCAGCGCGACTGCGCCGCCACCTGCACGCCATCGTCCTCGCCTTGGCCCTGCACGCCGCGCCAAGCACCGCCCGCACCGTTCGATTTTAGCCGCAACCTCGCTTACCTCGACGCCCTGCTGGCCGCCTACGGGCGCGCGCAGGCGCAGGCGGAAATCGATGGCGGCGATGACGCCTACTGGGCGTGCGCCGCCGCCAGCACGGCTTACCAGGTCTTCTCGCTGCGCTACACGGCAGGTTTGCCCTTGCCTGACGTGGAACCGGCACTGGAAACGGCCGTCGCCGCCTGCGAAACGGCGCGCGCGGCCCTGGCCGCAGCCTACGATGACGACGCCTTGCCTGCCTTTGATTTCGAACAATTGACGGATTACGCGCGCACCCTGCAGCTGCTGGGCGCGACCCTGCTGTTCGGCCGCCACGACCTGACTGCCCGCCTGGCCGCCCTGCAGACGGCCTTCGATGGCGAAGATGGGGTGTACGAGGCGCTGCTGTCGACCATCGATCCGCAGCGTCCCGCCGTCGACGAATGGTATTTCGCCGAACCCTACTCGGCCCTGTTCGAATGCCTGGATGCGGACGATCGCGCGCAGCAGCTGGAACACCTGCGGCAGTACCTGGCCAGCTGGCACACGGCCCTGGTGCGCGAAGACTGGTTCAACGGTCATTTGCGCGCGCAAGGCTTGGGCGGCTACTACGGCCTGTGGGCCTTCGAGGCGGCCGCCGTGGCCAAACACCTGGGCCTGGAACGCAGCGCGCTGGCCCACTGGGTCATGCCGCCATCGCCCTGAATCCCCCGTTCACTTTCAGTCAAATATCAATGATCAATACCGCAGCCCTGTTCAGCACCGCCTTTCTGCCCGGCCAAGCCGGCTTCGACACCGACGCGATCACCGGCTTGGCCGAGTGGCGGCTGGACACGCCGATGCTGTTCAAGCTGCTCATCGGCGCCGGCACGCAGACCACCGCCTGGCCCATCTACGGCGATGGCGAGGACTGCCCCTGCGTGCTGGCCGCGCCGATGGCGCAGGCGCAGGCCAGCTGGCAAGCCTTGTCCGCGCTGATGGACAAGCCGCGCGACGCGGCCGCCATCGTCGCGCGCGGCGCCATCAGCGCCTTGCTGGCGGGCGGCCAGCCATGGCTGATCCTCGATTGCGTGCAGCTGATCCCGCACGATATCGGCACGCCCGACTACGCGGCCGGGCTCGACGCGCTGCGCGCCGAGGCGCAAGCCTTGCACTCTGCCCTGCTGCGCGGCGACCGGGAAGCGCTGGCGCCGTTGCTGGCCATCGGCGCCGCGTCGCCTGCCACCGGCTACTGGTCGGCCACGGCCAGCGCGCAGCTGGCCAATGTCGAGGAACTCGGCACGGACGAACTGCCTTTCCTGCAAGGCCTGGAAGTGGTGGGCTGGGAAGAAGACGCGCTGTGCTATGAAGTGAGCGCCGCCGGCGAACCGGACGTCACCGGCCTGGTCACGCCGTATGGCCGCTGGATCGTGCCGCTGTCGCAGCGCTATGTGGACCTGGGCGTTTATTATGCGGACGATGGCTGGATCACCTTTGCCACGGCGGACGCGCCCGATGCGCACGGCGTCATGGACTTGAACGGCACGATGGTGCTGCCGCCCGCCCCCGGCGCCCTGTACGTGATCAGCCCCCATCTGGTGCAGAGAATCGATCCGGACGGCGCCAGCCGCCTGCTGCATCTGCCCGATGGCGCGCTGCTCATCGACAGGGTGTATAACATGTGCCAGCGCGAAGATGGCTCGATCGACATCGAGCGCCAGACGGACCAGATTGACGATGACGACAAGCGCAATGTGAACGGCGTGGTCGACAAGACGGGCAAGGTCGTGGTGCCGCCCGCCTACAGCTCCGTGCAGGATTTCGGCACGAAGAAAAAAATCGCCATCGTCAGCCAGCGCATCGCCGGGCGCTTCCTGTTTGGCCTGGTCAATAGCCAGGGCGAGCTGCTGGCGCCGTGCCAGTACGAAGCCATCGATTGCGCCACCACCTCGTCGCCGCCCAAATTGCGCAAGAACCTGATCTTCGCCATCGATGCGCAAGGCCTCGCCTGCATGCTGACCCTCGATGGAAAACAGGCTTTCACGCCGCTGTACCCACCGGCCCACCATCTGCGCGGCGTGGCCGTGCAAAGCGATTTTTTATATGTGGTGAAAGATGGCATGGCCTGGAGCATGGATTTCACGGGCCAGCTGCTGGAGCAGTTCGACACCGTGGAAAACTTCAAGGCGGCCATCACGGCGCAACTGAGCGAGGCCATGGGACTGGGCAAAAAGAAACCCGCCAGACGCCGCAGCTTCACGCCGGCGCAAATCCTGGCAAAGGCCGACCGCGAGCAATTGCGCAGCATGGCCGCCCTGCTCTTGCTGGGCGATGCGGACCTGGCCGCGCGCTGCGTGGACATCACGCTGGAAGAACTGGAAGAGGACGACCCGGAAGAAGAATACGAAGGCGAGACGCCTGAAGCGGCGTGCTTTTTCCTGCTCTGGTCCACGGCCACCGATGTGCTGGGCCACGGCACCACCCTGGACTGGAAAGCCGTCGATGAAGTGCCGCGCATAGCTCAGCACATCGACCTGCCCGCGCTGCAGGACTTCCGCTGGGCCGACCAGCAAGACGGCGACGCCATGGCCGAAGGCCTGGCCGCCATCGCCGCGCACCTGGCGCCGCACCAGCTGCGCCTCGTGAACATGCAGGACGGCGAGGATACGTATTATCTGGGCGTGGTGCGGGCGCAGGATGCGGAAGCGTTCAAGGTAGTGGCGCTGCAGGCGGCCTTGCGGCCGGTCCTGCTATGAGCGGGTTGCCGGCACGTCGTCTTTATTTGGCGGAACGATCAAACATCGCCTTGTCAAAACGCAGGGTAATGACTTCGGTGTCGTCCGGCTTGCCCGGCTTGCGGCCGTCTTCACCCGGGTAGTTCGTGTCGATTGCCACGACAAGCGTCTGGGCATCGAGTACTTCAACGCTCTCCACCGAGTCGAAAGGCATGCTGAACTTACCCACGGGCATATTGCTCGCCTGCCCGCCTATGCCGTTGGGGTCGGAGATGTTCAGCAAGTCCACCAACAGCGTTTTCTTGAGCGCACCGTCAGCGTCTTTTTCTTTCAAGTCGACCAGGTACAGGCGCTTGATCACGGCCTTGGCGCCCCAGAAGCCATCGCGTTCGATCAGCACGAACTTGCTGCCGCCGACATTGGTCATGTCGCCGATCACGACGCCATTGTCCTTGGCCGCGCCATCCTTGCGGTACACGAGGTTCTTGCCCGTGTAGCGCATGGCGCCGGGGTCGAACTCAAAAATGTTCAGGTAGCGCTCATCGGCTGCGGCGGGCCGCAGCGACGGGTCGCTTGGCGCCGCTTCCGGCACCGCGTAGAGCAGGCTTCGGTCGGCGTTGTAGGCCAGGCTTTCGAAGCCGCGGCTGCCTGACAAGGTGATGCTGGCGCCCTTGCCCAGCACTTCCGGATTGGCCGGGCTACGCAGGAAAGGATGGGGAACCGGGTCGCCCATCAGCGTGCCGTTTTTGTCGAAGTGCAGGATATAGGGGCCGAATTCCTCGCCCACGAAGTAAGTACCGTCGGCAGCGCGCGCGAGCGACTCGATGTCGAAATCAAAACCGGTCAGCAAGCGGCCAGCGCGAATGCGCGCATCCACGGCGATACCGCTGTCGGCAAAGACCAGGCCGCCGGTGGTGTTGCTGGGGTAGTTGACGTAGTCGGCCGTGATTTTCAGGTCAACGCCCTTGCCATCGTTTAAGAAACCCTTGGCGTCGTTGAAGGCCAGGAAGCTGTTGAGCTTGATGCTGCCAGGCGTCTTGCTGGCGTCAGCGGCCGTGCGGAAGTTGATGCTGGCGTTATACAGGCCGAGCAAGAAATCGGCCGAATTGCCCTTGGCGCCATAGCCATTGTCGGCCATGGCAGTCCAGCTGCCGTCGTCATTCCTGAGCAGCGCGGAAAAGCCGGGAATCGGCACGCCACTGGCAAACGGCGGGGTGACGCCCAGCACTGCGGCTGTGAACTGTCCCGTAACCGGCCCTGGCCAGCGCGCCGTGTCAGGCAACGCTGCCCATCCGGCAAGCTGGTGCGGCAAGCCTTCCCCGTCCTTGGGCGCAGCCTCAGGAGCGGCAGAGGAACTGCCGCCGCAGGCAGCGAGCACGCCGCTGACCACCACGATGGCCAGGCCGCGGCACACATTCAAACCGCTCAAATGACAACGCATATTTGCTTCCTCAACAAGATGAATGAAGAGGAAAGCTTACCGGCCTTCGGTGACCAGTTTATGACATGCTCGCCTTATCGTGCGGGGCATAGGCCGGCAAGGAAGCGCGCGGCCGGGGCCCGTCACGCGCAGCGCACTACCCCAAAATGCTGCGCCAGACTCAAGCCCAGTCCCTGCTCCACGGCGTTTTCCACCTGCGCCGCCAGCGCGGCCGCTTCCTCGGCCGCCTTGATGTCGCGTTCATTCGTGGAACCGGCCGGGTAACCGGAGTTCACGCGCATGCCGCCGAAGACGAATAAACGGTAGACGTCGGCCAGGCTGATGCGGTTGACGTTGCCCAGCAAGACCCAGTGGTCGGAACTGTCGGCCACGCGCTTGCCCCATTGCACGCGCACGGCGCCATCCACGTTGACTCGTCCCACCCAGCCCTGCTGCACCATCTTGTCGAGCAGGGTTTCCATCTCTTCGAAGCCCAGACGGGTGCTGCGGCGGATCTCGGCCGCGCCCACCAGGGCCGAATCGGCGCAGTGGCAAGCCTGGTGCAGCACTTTCAGGATGGCGACGGCGTCGACGAATTCGCTGCCCGGCGCCGCTTCGTACCACCAGCGTTCATATTTCACGACGGGCAAGGCGGCCACCAGCAAGGCGCCCACCAGGGTGATCATCCAGCTCAGATAAATCCACACGAGGAACAGCGGCAAGGCGGCCAGCGCGCCGTAGATGCGCGAATACGTGGGGAATTCCTGGATGAATTCGCCGAAGCCGCGCTTGGCCACCTCGAACGCCAGCGCGGCCAGCAAGCCGCCCCAGGCCGCGTCGCGCCAGTCCACGTCGCGGTTCGGCACGGCGATGTAGAGCAGGGTAAACGCCAGCATGGTCAGGCCGATCGACACCAGCGTATAAAACACGGCGCCGATGAAAGGCACGGCGCCCACCACGCCGCTGGTGGCCATGAAGAGGCGCGACGTCACCGTCAGCGACACGCCCACCAGCAACGGTCCCAGGGTGACGATGGCCCAGTAAACCAGCAGACGCTTGGTCCAGCGGCGCTCCTGGCGTACGCGCCAGATGCGGTTGAAGACGCGCTCGATCAAGCCCATCATGCCCACCGACGTGACGATCAGGGCGCCCGCGCCGATGGCCGACAGGCGCGTGGCCTTCGATGCAAACGTGGTCAGATAATCGAGGATGGTGTTCGATATCCCCTTGGGCATCACGCTTTGCACGAAATAATCTTCCAGCGCGTGGCGGAAGGTATTAAACAGGGGGAACGTGGTGAATATCGCCAGGGCCAGGGTGAGCAGCGGCACCAGCGCGAACACGGTGGCGAACGTCAGGCTGCCCGCCACTTGCGGCAGGCTTTCCTCGCGCACGCGGCGGCGCGCGAACTGCAGCAGGTCGCGCGTTTCGGACCACGTCAGGCCACGCACGATGTCGGCACCGACGTGCAGGGTGCGCCACAGGTATTGGAAGAACGGGATTATATATTTTGAAAACATGTGCAAAATCAGAACGGCGCCATGACAGCAGTCGTATCAGGCTGTAAAGCGCCCTATAATACCAATGATGAAGCCAACCAATCTGATTATTCTCGTATTGTTTTATTCACGCCATGGCGCCACGCGCCAGTTGGCCGAGCTGATAGCCCAGGGAGTGGAAAGCGTGCCTGGCTGCGATGCGCGCCTGCGCACCGTGCCCGCCGTCTCGACGGTGGCCGAAGCAACGGCGCCCGAGGTGCCGCTTGACGGCGCTCCTTATGTGGAACTGGACGATCTGCAGGAGTGCGCGGGCCTGGCCCTAGGGTCGCCCACGCGCTTCGGCAACATGGCCGCCGCCATGAAGTACTTCTGGGATGGTACGGCCAGCGACTGGCTGGCCGGCAGCCTGGCCGGCAAGCCCGCCTGCGTGTTTACGTCCACGGGCAGCCTGCACGGCGGCCAGGAATCGACCCTGCTGTCGATGATGATTCCCCTCTTCCACCACGGCATGCTGGTCATGGGCCTGCCCTACACGCATCCCGAACTGATGACGACGTCCACGGGAGGCTCGCCGTATGGCGCCACGCACTGGTCCGGCATCGACGGCGACAAGGCCCTGAGCGACGATGAAAAGCGATTGGCCATCGCCCTGGGCCGGCGTCTGGCGGAAAACGCCGCGAAACTGGCAGGCGCATGATGCACGGCGTACTGCACAAGTATTTTCACTGGGGCGCCATCGCCAGCCTCGTCACCCTGATCGTCTGGTGCGTGCTGTGGGAAACCGTGATCGCGCCGCTGCAGCCGGGCGGCTCCTGGGTCGTCCTGAAGGCCGCGCCCCTGCTCATTCCCCTGTACGGCGTCATCAAGCGCGACGTCTACACCCTGCAATGGTCGTCGATGGTCATCCTGCTGTATTTCACGGAAGGCATCGTGCGCGGCTACAGCGACACGAACGCCACCTCGGCCCTGATGGCCTGGGGCGAAGCGGTCATCGTCTGCATCTATTTTGTCTGCGCCGTGCTGTATCTGCGCCCGTATAAAAAGGCGGCCAAGCGCATGGCCCGGGAACTGCTGGAAAAAGTGAATAAAGTGAGCATCAAGAAATGACTGATCAAACCGATTTCCTCGCCGCCTGCCGCGACCTGCTGGGCGACACTTATGTACTCACCAGCGACGCCGACACGGCACCCTTCCTCACCGACTGGCGCGACCGGTTTACGGGCAAGGCCCTGGCCGTGCTGCGCCCCGCCACTGTGGAACAAGTGGCGGG